>JAPKBW010000012.1 GCA_028823235.1 Longimicrobiales bacterium
CTTAGCCTTCTTTTTCGGTGCGGCCTTCTTGGCGGCCATCGACTTCTGGGTCGCGGGCTTCTTCGCCTTAGCCTTCTTCTTCCGTGCTGGCTTCTTCTTGCCCGCTGCCTTGGCACTCGCCTTCCCCGCGGCGGACTTCTTCCTGGCCGGTGCCCCCTTTGTTTTCGCTTTTCGAGCCGTCGCAGGGCGGCCGGCTCCTGCCGGCATGTCTCCGGTCAAAGCGACAGCAACCACGTCGTCCAGCGTCTCGGCCAGATGGAACGTGATGTGCTTCTGAACATCCGCTGGGATGTCTTCAATATCTACTTCGTTGTCGATCGGAAGAATGATTTCTCGAATCCCTGCCCGAACGGCCCCCAGAACCTTCTCCTTCACTCCACCAATAGGCAGCACGCGTCCAGTCAATGTCAGCTCGCCCGTCATCGACACATCGCGTCGGACCTTCCGCCCAGAGATGGCCGACACCAGTGCCGTTGCCATAGTGATTCCGGCCGAAGGACCGTCCTTCGGAATCGCCCCAGCCGGGACGTGAATGTGAACCTCGACCTTCTGTAACGAATCTTCGGGGATGCCGAGTCGCTCGGCGTTGGCCTTCGCGTACGATAGGGCCGCACGTGCCGACTCCTTCATGACGTCACCAAGCTGCCCGGTCAGTACGAAGCCACCCTCGCCTGGCATGACGCTAGCCTCGACGAACATGATGTCCCCGCCCATCGGGGTGTAGAACATGCCGGTTGCCACGCCACGTGTGTCGTGATCCGAGATCCGCTCCGGATGCACCCTCGGGCGCCCCAGAAGCTCCGCCACGTCATCGGGCGACGCGTTGATCTTCTTGAGTTTTCCACCCGCAATCTGGCGCGCGACCTTGCGGGCAAATTTCCCAACTTCACGCTCTAGCTGCCGAACGCCGGCCTCCCGCGTGTAACTCTGGATGATCGTGAGGAGGGCCTTGTCTTTCATCTTCAGCTCGGCATCGGTCAGGGCATTTTCCTTCCTCTGACGACGGAGCAGATACCGCTTCGCGATCTCTAGCTTCTCGGCCTCGGTGTATCCGGCGAAGTCGACTCGTTCCATACGGTCGAGAAGCGGGCCCGGAATACGATCCAGATAGTTCGCGGTCGCGACAAAGAGCACCTCAGAAAGATCGAACGGGATTCCGAGATAGTGATCGACGAACGTGGAGTTCTGAGCGGGGTCGAGCACCTCTAGGAGAGCAGAACTCGGGTCACCCTGATACGACTGACCGAGCTTGTCGACCTCGTCGAGCAGGAATACCGGATTCTTGCTCTTGGCCGATCTCATCCCCTGGATGATCCGTCCAGGCATCGCACCCACATAGGTACGCCGATGACCTCGGATGTCGGCCTCGTCTCGGGCTCCACCAAGTGAAATCCGCACGTAATCACGACCAAGAGATCGCGCGATCGACTGAGCAATCGAGGTCTTTCCGACCCCAGGAGGTCCGACGAAGAGCAGAATAGGCCCGCGACCCGCACCACCGTCGCCAGCGCCGTCCGGCTCTTCATCACCGGCAGCCTCAGTAGACCGATCCATCGCGAGCTTCCGCACAGCCAGGAACTCGAGCACGCGATCCTTTACGTCCTCCAGCCCATAGTGATCATCGTGGAGGATCTCTTCGGCCAGACGGAGATCGATCTTCTCCTCACTTCGCTGGTTCCAAGGTAGCTCCGTGATCCACTCGAGAAACGTGCGAATGACCTGATACTCGGCCGACTGAGGGCTGGTACGCTCGAGGCGACGCAATTCACGATCGACCTCCGATCGTTGTTCCTCACTGAGCTCGAGCTCCTCGATCCGCTTCTGCATCTCTTCGATGTCGTCGCGTTCTTCCTCTTCTCCGAGCTCCTTCTGGATCGCCTTGAGTTGCTCACGCAGAAGCATTTCGCGCTGTCGCTCGCCCAGCTCCGACTGGACCTTCGCCTGAATGTCTTCCTGTGCATCGATCCGCGCGAGCTCCCGCTCCACCGCCAAGAGACAGGCGCGCATGCGCTCTTCGTCGTCGAGTAGCTCCAGAAATCCCTGTTTGTCCGAAGTCTCAAGCTCAAGATAGAACGCTACGAGGTCAGCAAAGGGACCCGATTCCTCCACGCCTTGAATAAGCTGATTCAGGGCCTCCGCTGGCACACCTCGACGGGTACCGAGTTCGGCAGCCCGGTCGCGCAGCTCCTGATCCAGTGCCTGAAACGCCGGATCCTCTGAATTTCGGGGCTCCACCGTGTCCATCTTGAGGAGCACCGCATTGAGCATGGATTGGCCCTCCTGCTCGTACGACAACGCCCGGGCTCGACCCTCTCCCTGCACGAGCAGCTGCACACCACCACGGACCCGATGGGTCTGGATGATGCGAACGACGGTCCCGACCGAGTACAGGTACTCGGGCGCAGCGTCGTCGACATTCTCTCGCTGTGCTACGGCAAACATTCGTCGGTCGCCGTCCAGCGCTTCCTGCACGGCCTCGACGGTTCCCGGGCGCCCTGCCGAAATCGGCACGGCGACGCCAGGATACACGACCGTATCACGAAGGGGCAGGACCGGCAGCGTGAATCTTTCAGCCATCGGATCTTCGGTGTCCTTTCCCCCGGTCATCTTCGGATCGGGGGTCGGTGTCTTGTCAGACAGAGTAGATGCTCCGGCGTTCGTTGATTCGTCTGTAATGGGTGGGCCCAAGAGCCCTGTCACTCACTCATCGCTCGCCAGTCGTAGCTTCGATTGCACGATCCTTGCCACGAATATGACCCAAATTCCTGCCCGGATCGCATGGCCTTATGCCAATCTGGCGGTTATCGGTATGCCGGACATGCCACTTTTTTGGGCCGAGAGCGGCGGTTAGGTTGGCACCTCCTCACTTCTCGCGCCACCGGACATCGTTCCATCATGAGCGATTCACTTGAGGGCATCACATGGTTTCGCGGCTCCTCCGTTCGAATCAGAAGGAAGGGCTTGGAGACCCACATGGACCCACATGGCGTGGACAAGGATTCCGAGGCGGATTTCGCGCTCCTCACGTATCTGCAAAACGACAATTTTTCGGAAGACGACATCGCCCGGGTACGAGGCGAGAAAACGGCACTGATCGCGTCCACCTCCATGAAAAAACAGCTGGACAGCGCATATCACTTCGTGCGCCCCGGGGACACGCTCCAACTCGACGGCTTCGATATTCTCGCGGTCCCCGCTCACAACGTGGACAAGAAGCACCACGCGCCGGAGCAGGGTTGGCTCGGCTACGTCTTTACGATCCCCGGCACACCTACTATCACGCCGGTGACACCGCCTTCCTCCCGTCGATGTTCGGGATCCGATGTGATGTCGGGTTTCTCCCCGTCGGTGGTCACTACACCACGGGTGTTGAGGATGAGGCCCGGGCCGGTGAGCCCTGCGGAGTCGAGGTGATCCTGCCGATCCATTGGGAGGAGCCGCAGGGCACGGAGAAAGACATCGCTCATCTGGGAGAACTATTCTCCCGAGACGTGCTCGAGAGAGAGGCCTGACCCTCGCTTCAACGAGCTTCGGCGCCGACATTCTCGGCCCCTCTCAATTCTTGGTGTCAGGGTGATGTCCACAACCAAGCACAGGTGACCCGATGCGTCCCATCATACCTATCATCACTCTCGCCCTCGCGGCCCAGCCACTGACCGCCCAAATGACTTCCCGGATGACAGGGCCGGTAACGAGCCCCGCGACCTATTCAGGTCGCTCGACTGTCTACGCGCCAAACGGCGTGGCGGCGACCAGTCAGCCTCTCGCGACAACGACAGCTCTCGAAATACTCAACAGCGGCGGAAACGCGATCGACGCAGCTGTCGCTGCGGCCGCAGTGCTGAACGTCACCGAGCCACACATGACAGGTATGGGCGGAGACATGTTCGCGATTCTCTGGTCAGCCTCGGAGGGTCGGCTGGTTGGTCTTGATGCGAGCGGAAGGTCGGGCTCAAAGACCGACGTCGCAGCACTGGTAGCAGAGGGCGCAGAGCGGGTCCCTGGAAACGGTGCGCGTTCGGTTACTGTGCCCGGCGCGCTGTCAGGATGGAGCGCCTTGGTTGAAACATACGGCAACTTGACGCTGGCCGAGGTGCTCGCGCCTGCGATCCGCCTCGCCGAAGAGGGGTTCCCCGTGTCACCGATCATTGCTCAGGACTGGGCCGGATCAGTGAACGGTCTCCGGCGTAACCCGGGTGCGGCCGCAACGTTTCTGATCAACGACGAGGCGCCCAAAGCGGGTGACTGGTTCAGCAATCCAGACCTGTCGCGAACGTTTCAGCGGGTCGCAGACCAGGGACCCGAGAGCTTCTATGGTGGAGAACTGGGCCAGGAGTTCATCGATGGTCTCGACGAACTCGGTGGCTACCTGACGATCGAAGACCTGGCAAACCACGAAATCCGCTGGGTCGAGCCGATGAGCGTCGACTACAAGGAGTACACGCTCTACGAACTACCCCCAGCAGGTCAGGGCATCGCAGCGCTCCAGATGCTGAAGATGCTGGAGGGCGTGGATTTCGCTTCAATGGAACACAACTCAGCTGAGTACCTCCACGTGTTGATCGAGGCGAAGAAGCTGGCCCATGCGGACCTCGCCCGGTATGTGGCCGACCCCGATCACATGCAGGTGCAGCCCGAGACTCTCCTCGATCCAGACTACCTCACGGGTCGTGCCGGATTGATCGATCACACGCGGGCAGCGGACAGGCCCGATCCCGGTCGCCTAGTGACGGACTCGGAGACGATTTACCTGACCGTCGCTGATCGTGACGGCAACATGATCTCCTTCATCAACTCGATCTACGGGTACTTCGGCTCCCGAGTCGTCATCCCGGGAACGGGCGTGGTGCTCCAGAACCGGGGGTCGGGATTTACCATGGAGGAGGGCCATCCAAATCAGATCGCCGCGAACAAGCGACCCTTCCATACCATTATCCCTGCCTTCGCTACGAAGGATGGATCGCCCTGGCTCTCATTTGGCGTCATGGGCGGCTCCATGCAGCCGCAGGGTCATGTCCAGGTCATGCTCAACCTGATCGAGTACGGAATGGACCCGCAGGAGGCGATCGACGCGGCGCGATTCCGCCACTTCAGCGGGACCACTGTTGCGATCGAGAATCTCGACCCGGAGGTCGGAAGCGCGCTCGAAGCGATGGGCCACGAACTGCGAAGCCCCGACGGAGTCGCGTTTGGAGGTGGGCAAGCGATCCTTAAATTATCTCGAGGATGGGCCGCCGCCTCCGATCCACGAAAAGACGGTATGGCAGCTGGAAATTGAAGAACCTGTGAGCGATCCCGATTCGGTAATCCCTTTCGACCGTCTACCCGACAACTTCGCGGCGAGTATCGGGAACCCGTCTGGGGTGCCGGCTGCACCGAGGCCAGCTGCCACCATCGTGCTTCTACGCGATGCACCCACAGGGATGGAGCTTCTTCTTATGCGGAGAAGCAGGAGCGCCGGCTTCGTCCCAGGCGCCTACGTCTTTCCGGGTGGCCGAGTCGACGGAACCGATGCGATGCCCGCGGTCATCGAGCGACTCGACGACCTGACGGTCGACGGCGCTGAGTCGAGGCTTGTCTTGCCCAGGGCTGAGCCTCCTGCGATCGCATATTATCTCGCGGCGCTGAGGGAGGCCTTCGAAGAGACTGGCATCCTTGTGGGGATCCGCTCCGATGGATCCGCCCCTCCGACAGCCGCGGAGGACGCCAATGTAGATCGAGTACGGAACCAGCTCATGAACGATGACATCTCGTTCGCAGACGCAATCGCACGACTTCAGTGCCGTATTGCCGGTGATGCGATCGAATACATCGCTCACTGGATCACACCCCTGCCCGAGCCGCGACGCTACGACACACGGTTCTTCGCGGCAAAAGTGCGTTCTGGTGCCACGCCGATCGTCGACCCACGAGAGATGACGGACGCAGTCTGGGTCGGGCCGCAGGAAGCCCTCGACCGCTGTGACCTTGGCGAGCTGCCGATGGTTTTTCCGACCATCAAGACAATTGAGCAACTCACTCTGTACGAGAGTGCGGACGAGGCCCTCGACGGCTTTGCCGGCAAGCCAGTGCGGACAATCCTGCCGACCCTCGTCATCACATCGACTGGTGTTGGCCTCCAGATCGAGGAGTAGCGGTCTGCGTCCGGGTTCGGGCAAGGGTTCGTCGACCTTTTTTCTTGCCCATGCGGTATCAGCCGAGAGAGTTAGCCCGAGAATCAAGGGATCTGACACAATCGATCCGCCTTCTGAACACCCTCAGCCTTTCCAGCAGCAATGAATCGTTCTTCGATCGCAAACCTCTCTTCGCCACCGCTGCGTTCAGTTTCGCGAATGCCCTGGCCGCCCAAGGAAATACCGCGCCGCTCGAAGACGCCGCGATAGCGATTCGGGGCAATGAGATTCTGATCTTAGCGAGCCGGATCGAGCTGCTTTTCGACCCCGACGCGCCACGCGACGCGATCGTGACCAAACCTTGGGGCTGGATATGTCATTCCCGGCCTGATTGACGCGCATGTCCACCTCGTGCCGGTACCCAATCGCGATCGTGCGGAGGCCGAGTTGTACCGCCTGCTCTACTCGGGCGTGATCGCGGTGCGGGACATGGCCAACTACCCGCGCGCCGAAGAGCCGGGCAACTAACCTCCAGCTACATTGGGCGCCCAGTCCTCGAGTCACCAGGTTCACCTTGAGACGTCTTTGCCCTGCTCTTCTTCTCGCCGCCAGCTTCTCGGCCTGCGTGCCGTCGGCACGCATCGACGACGACTCTGCTGCTCGAAAAGCTGAAATAACGATCCGTTCGCTCATGGCCGCCCGGGAGCGCGGTGACGTAACACTCGTCGAAGACCTCTTCTGGCCCGAGGCCACCTATGACGACTTTCCGAACCAGCATACGTATCAGGGCTTCCAGGAGATCATAGGGTACGTGACCGCATTGCACGCCTGGGCAGACGATGTCTACTGGAGCGTCGGAGCGGTTCACATCACGGAAACGGGCGCCATAGCGGAGTGGATTTTCTCAGCCACGCAGGCGCGGCCGATCGGCACGCAGGTCCCGGTCGCCACGGGCCGCGAAGTGATGACCAACGGGGTAACCCTCATCCAGATCGAGAACGGTCGGATCGTCCGTGCAGCGGACTACATGGACACCACTCCGATGATGCTTCAGCTCGGCGGGCGTCTCCAGATGCCAGGTGGGTCGGTGATCACGCTCGAGGATGGCCGCTGACGCGCCGCAGCGATGGCCGATCGTCGGAGCTCGTCTGTGGCATTCGCAGGGAGCGCCTCGCGGCTGATCCGCAGCAGTCGATCACTCGCGTGAACTTCATCGCTGACCCGGTCGCATCGACCCCGCGATCACGCTGAGGCGCGAGTAGCGCCCCCACCCGGTCTACATCTGCCGGTACGCGGGTCCGCTGCCGCCTTCACGCGGCGTCCATCTTGGGCCCAGAACATCGGTCGCCTTGCAGTCAATGCAATTCGGTGCGTTGACGACCAACTTGTCACCATCGCGTTCGTAGACGCCCGCGGGACAGAGGTGGACATACATCTCGGCTGCTTCCGCACTCACGTCCTCCCCGATCACGAGATGTGACGGGATGTCGTCGCGCGTCTGATTGCCGGACTTGTAGACGGCGTCGACCTTCGAGAACGTGAGCTTGCCATCGGGTACGACCTTCGACGGTTCGGACGCGAGCCGCTTCGTCTCAGCCGCGTCCTCCTCGATCGAGATCTTTCCACCAGGAAAGGCTCCTCCGGTAACCGTCATGAGGCCGGCCTTCACGCCACCTGAGTAGAATCCACTCTTGAACGCCAGGCGCATGTTCCGCGTGGCCTTCAGGTCCTTCATGATCACGCTCTGGTCGACGGCCGTCGTGTAGCCGGCGAGCGCCTCGCGAGAAGTGTCACCCTTCTTGAGGGCATCGAAGATCTGACGTGCGGCCATGATCCCGGAATGCATCGCGTAGTGGATGCCCTTCAAAGACGAGACTTCGACGTACCCGGCAGCATCCCCGACAATGATCAGCCCATCGCCATGCCGCTCCTTTGGGACGGAGTAATAACCACCCTCTGGAATCGTTTTGGCGCCCCACTCGACCAACTCTCCGCCTTCGAGCACCTCACGGAAGAGCGGATGCAGCTTCATCCGCTGCAGGGAGTCGTGGACGTCAAAGCGTGCGTCGGCATAGTCTAGACCGACGACCAGTCCAACGGCGACAGTGCTGTCAGACATCGGATACATGAAACTGCCGCCGAAGGCATCTTTCGGGAGCGGCCACGCCATCGTGTGAATGATCCGGTCGAGCGGCTTTTTGACCTCCCAGATCTCCTTCACACCCAGCGCAAAGATTTGCGGATTCTCGGACGTGATGCCCTTCCAGTCGAGCCACGCCTGCGACAGTGATCCTCGCGTCCCCTCTGAGAGAACGGTCACGCGTGCGGTGAGGTCGACCGCGGGCATTGCATCAGCACTCGCGGGCTCACCATCACGGCCTAACCCCGACGGAGTCGTCCGCACCCCGATGACGTTGTCTTCCTCAATGAGGAGTGCATCCACGGGGAAGCCGGGAAAGACGTTCACCCCCAGTCCCTCGGCCTGCTCACCCATCCAGCGCACGATCTCCGAGATCGATGCGATCCAGTTGCCGTGATTCTTCATCGTAGGAGGCGTCGGGATCCGATAGGAATTCGACTCGGTCAGTACATAGACCGCCTCCTTGGTAACCGGCCGACGAAGGGGCAGGTCGTCCATGAGGAGCTCAGGAAACAACTCCTTGAACGCGCTCGGATTCACGACCGCACCGGAGAGATTGTGCTCGCCGAGCTGGCCGGCCTTTTCAAGCACAGCGATCTCGACCTCCCCAACCCCGTCGCCTGATTCGTTGTCCTTCCGCACCAGACGAGCCAGCTCGATCGCACCGGCCAGACCGGCGGGGCCACCTCCAACAAACACGACATCCATGGGAAGCGCTTCGTCATCCGGCTGATCGGCGACGATGAACCGATCACGCGGAAGCGGCGGCTGATCATCGAGTGAACAGATCGACGTGCGGAGAACGCTGGTGCCCTCGGCCATGGGGAAGCTCCGGTGCTGGTTCATTGGGGGATCCGCGTCGAGCGACGCGTGTACGGATTCGACCCCAAAGATAACGGAGCCCTTCCGCATGACCCACGATCGCGCCCGAACTCTCGGTGACCTCAAGTCGAACGGCTACGTAAGCCGCTCTGTGAAGGACGAGATGCGGAACAACCTCATCCGGAAGCTGAAGACCGGCGATGAGCTGTTCCCAGGCGTGCAGGGCTATAACGACACTGTCGTGCCTCAGATCATCAACGCGGTCCTCGCTCGACACGATTTTATCCTCCTCGGCCTCCGTGGGCAGGCGAAGAGTCGGATCCTGCGTCAGCTTGCCCTCCTCATGGACGACGAGGTACCGGTCATTGCGGGTAGTGAAGTCAACGACGATCCCGTTTCTCCGATCTCCAAGTACGCGAAAGAACTAATCGCGGAGCACGGGGACGACACACCCATCGCCTGGATCGATCGGGACGCCCGCTACGTCGAGAAACTGGCCACTCCGGACGTCACCATTGCAGACATGATCGGGGACGTAGACCCGATCAAGGCGGCCCGAGGCGGGCATATTCTCGGGGACGAGCTGACGATCCACTACGGCCTGATGCCCAGAGCCAACCGGGGTGTCTTCGCGATCAACGAGCTCCCTGACCTGGCCGGGAAAATCCAGGTCGGGCTGTTCAATATCCTCCAAGAGGGGGATGTGCAGGTGAAGGGCTACCCCCTTCGCCTAGCACTCGACCTGATGATGGTCTTCACCGCAAATCCTGAGGATTACACGGCGCGCGGAAAAATCATTACCCCGCTCAAGGACCGGATCGGCGCCGAGATCAGGACACACTATCCGGCAGAAGTGGAAACCGGCATCGAGATCACCCGCCAAGAGGCATGGGTGGGCCGCGAGGGTGCATGCATCGAGGTGCCAGACTTCCTCGAGGAGACGGTCGAGCGCATCGCTTTCATCGCTCGCGGCGACAAGCGGATCGACCAGCGATCGGGTGTCAGCCAACGAATGCCGATCACGGTCATGGAGACCGCGGTTTCCAACGCTGAGCGAAGAGCACTCCGTCACAACGAAGAGGTCGCAGTACCTCGCGTCTCCGATCTGTTCGCTGCACTTCCAGCGATCACGGGAAAGATGGAGCTCGAGTACGAGGGCGAGATGCACGGTGGCGATCGAATCGCGCGCGAGCTGATTCAGCAAAGTTGCTCGCAGACGTTCGACGTACGCGCTGCCGGCGCCGACGTCGACGACATCGTCGAGTATTTCGAAACGGGAGGGGCAATCCAGGTGGGGCAGAACTCGTCAGGGTCCGCTTGCGTTCTAGGCTTCCAGACAGTTCCGGGGCTCCTGGATCTGGTGCGCATGGTCGGACTCGTGTCCGATTCTGCCGGGGACGGGCACCGGGCGGCGGCGTGCGAGCTGGTACTGGAGGCCCTGGTTGCGCAGAAGCGGATCAGTCGAAACCATGCGGGATACAGTCGAGTTCCGCACCATGGCCCGACTCAGGGAAAGGGATACGAGGGGTTCGACCCGATGGGCGGGATGAACGCCTGAGTCTCAGAGGAACCTCGCCTACTTCCCGCCATCCACCGGCAGCACGACCCCGCTGATCCAGCCCGCATTCTCTGACGCCAAGAAAAGCACCGCATGCGCTATGTCCGCGGGCGTACCTAGACGTCGGAGTGCGATTCCATCCAGCAGGTCGGCCTGCCCTTCAGGCCCATACGCTTTCCACTGACGCTCGGTAGCGTGGTTCGATAGCACGAAGCCAGGGGCAACGTTGTTCACGGTGATTCCGTAGGGCCCGAGCTCGTGCGCTAGCTGGCGGGTCAGGCCGATCTGGCCCGCCTTTGCCGTAGCATACGCCTGAATTCCCGTCTTGCTGATGGTCAGGCCGGCACCGCTAGAGATGTTGATGATCCGGCCTTGGCAAGCCTCCTTCATACAGCGCGCAACGGCCTGCGAGGCCCAGAATACAGCAGTTTGGTTGACCGCGACAACAGCCTCCCAATCCTGGATAGTCACCTCTTCCAGCGGCCGCCCCACCTGCCCTAGCACACCCCCGGCGTTGTTCACCAGGACATCGACACGGCCGGTCTGCGCGAGAGCAGACTGCACCCACGCATCTACTGCGAAGCGGTCGGTCACATCGACGATCGTTCCGTAGCAGGCGTCGCCAATGATCTCCAGAGTTTTCTGTAACTCATCCTCGACGACATCGCACACGAACACGGTGGCCCCACGTGTCGCGAAGGAGCCCGCGATCGCCCTGCCGAAGCCGTGAGCTCCGCCGGTCACCAGAACGGTCTGGCCTGAAAAGTCGTAGCTCATGCCCATCCCTCGGTCAGCCGTGCCCGTGTCTCTTCGACTGCGATTCCCCAGATCTCGTTCATCTCGTCCTCACTCCGCTCGTACCAGCCTCCGAAAGAGCCGTCACCCATCGCTTCTCGCAGACGCTCAGGAGACAACTGGTCACGGTCGGATAAACCAAGTGGCGGCTTATGCGCGTCCGGTAGATCCACTCCAGCCACCCGTGTCCATGGGAACGTCTCCATCCACGATGCATGGGACGCATCTGGGTCGATTGCATCGATAGCGGACCGCACGGCAGGCGCCTTCCACCAATCGTGCCATCTGACCTCGACTCCTTCGCGACCGGTCGCCCACGCCTCGACAGCCGGACGCGCCAGACTGTTCCCACCGTGCCCGTTCACCACAAGAATCCTCATGAACCCGTGACGGCGGAGGCTCGCGAGGATTTCAGTTAACACTCTCTCGTAGGTCGCCTGCGACAGCGTGACAGTGCCCGGATAGCCCATGAAGTAAGGCGTCAGTCCGTAATGCTGAGCGGGGAACACCGGAATTCCTAGCGGATCCGCCGCCGCAGACGCCACGCGTTCTGCGAGGATGCTGTCCGTGGCCAGACTGATGAATGCGTGCTGCTCCGTACTGCCGAGCGGTAACACACACCTGTCATCAGTCTCCAGGTAGGACTCTACCTGTTGCCAGTTCATCTTCGAAATCTTCACTGACCTGCTCCGGCCTGTTCGGCCATCCATGAGTCCAAAATCTTCCGCTGCGCGACAGGTATCGCATAGTCGGTCGTGTCCGCGGGATTGATCCAGGCATGTTCTCCGAGGGTAGCGGCAGGGCTATTAGTCGGCGCCACTCGGCACGACCCCGGCCTGTACGTCATGTCGATGTGTGTGAATTTGTGCCGGACCTCGGGGAGCACCATGGCCTCCCCGACAGGGCTCAATCCAGACTCCCTGGCGAACGAGAAAAGGTCGGTATGCGTCGATGCCTCCACTGTCTCTAACGACGGCAGTTCGGGAAACGCCCACATCCCGCCCAGCAGTCCGTCATCTGGTCGGCGCACGAGCAGGACGCGATGACCGTCGTGAAAGACTCCAACGGCGACACTTTCGGTACGCACTGCAGCTCGCGTGCGGCGGCCAGGTCGCTCAAGCTGGGTGCCCATTTCCTTGGCCTGACACCAGGACTGGACCGGACACTCTGAGCACTTCGGGCGCCGAGGTGTGCAGATCGTTGCTCCAAGCTCCATCAAGGCCTGGTTCCAGTCTCCCGGTCGCTCCGGATCGACGAGTCGCTCCGCCGCACGCTTGAGCCACGGCGGTCTGGGGTCTACCTCGTCGCAAACACGGGCCAGCACTCGCTTCACATTCCCGTCGACCGCAGGCACGACCTCACCGAACGCAATGCTCGCAATCGCTCCAGCGGTGTATGCTCCCACCCCTGGGAGTTTGGACAAATCATCGTGGGTCGCTGGAAAGACACCGCCGTGCTCATGGACGATCATTACAGCGGCTTTACGCAGATTCTTCGCTCGGCGGTAATAGCCCATGCCCTCCCACGCCTTCAGGACGTCATCCTCTTCGGCCGAGGCCAGTGACTGGAGGTCGGGGAACCGCTCGAGCCAGGCGTCGTAGTACCTCTCCACTGTCGCAACACGCGTCTGTTGCAGCATGAACTCCGAAATAAGCACTCGGTACGGGTCGGTGCTCTCCCGCCAGGGTAGATCTCGACCGAATCGGTCGTAGTGAGTCAGGAGCGCGTGTCGGAGATCGGGAACAACCGCAGGCTCCATCGCGAGGGGCTTGTTCATAGCGGGAAGGTATCCCGCCCAATAGCATGGTGTCATGCGCTTTACGACCTACTCCAAGTACAAGGGCAAATGGCTGGACGCCCTGAACCTCGAGTCTCTGCTCGAGCATCTGTCCGACTTTCTCATGGACGGAGGCTTCGCAGGGGGAGCTCACCATCATCCCTACTGGGGCTGGTCAGGTGACGAGGACGTGAACTCCGCGGATTCCCTCAAGGACGCTCTGTTGAAGGCGCTCATCGAGAGCGGGCAGCTCACATCCGAGATGATCGAAGAGCTGAGAGGCGAGGGTCAGGGAGACGACGCCATCCGTGAGAAGATCGCTGAACTTCTTGATGATCTGATCGCCCGGATGGCCGACGAAGGCTTCATCGACCTCGAGTCAGGCAATCCTCAGATCCCGGGCGCGACTTACGATGTCACGGGTCAGGGGAAGATCGACGATGCGAAGCAGGCCGCACAGCAGGTTAACTTCAGCCTCACCCAGAAAGGGATGGACTTCCTGGGCTATCGTGCGCTCAAGGGCTTACTAGGGGCTCTCGGGAAGTCGAGCGCCGGGTCTCATGACACACCACATCTGTCGACTGGCATCGAGGCGGAGGCAGCCTCACGTCCTTACGAGTTCGGCGACACGATGAACCTCGATATCCCCGCCACACTAACGAAGGCGATCGAGCGGGAGGGACTGAAAGTCCCGCTCAACCTCGAGTACGGGGACCTGATGGTGCACCAGTCCGAGTACCGGTCATCGTGCGCCACGGTGCTGCTACTCGACATCAGTCATTCGATGGTGCTCTACGGGGAAGATCGTTTTGCCCCTGCGAAGCGAGTGGCTCTCGCGATGTCACACATGATCCGAACGCAGTTCCCCGGCGACTCACTACGAGTCGTCACGTTCGGTGACCGTGCTCAAGAGATCCCCCTCTCACAGCTGGGGAAGGCCCAGGTTGGACCGTTTCACACCAACACAGCAGAAGGCCTTGAGATCGCGCGCCGGATCCTCACGTCGCAGAAGAAAGACATGCGACAGATCGTGATGATCACCGACGGCAAACCGAGCGCTATGACACTCCCGGACGGGCGCGTCTACACGAACTCGGGTGGACTCGATCCGGTGATTCTGAAGCGCACATACCAAGAGGTGTCTGCGTGCCGCAAGAGCGGGATCCTGATCAACACATTCATGCTCGCAGACGACCCCTATCTGGTTCAGTTCGTTCAAAAGGTGTCGGAGATCGCTCGAGGAAAAGCGTACTTCACGAGTACGATGACACTTGGTCAGCACATCATGACGGACTTTATGAAGAACAAGCGGCGGCGGGCGGGGTGAGGAAGCGGCTCGAAAAGGGATAGAACCAACGCGGCGCCTGGCGGTGATCGCCGCCATTTTTGAGCGTTGCGTGTGCGACCAAGGCACGGCCTAGGCGCACGGGTGAGACCGGCCTTGAGGATGCCCAATAGGAATCCCAAAACGGCACCCGACAAGAACGTGGAACTTGGCCGCGAGCTGCTTAAGCGCATCTACATCCCGCCGTCCAGACGATGGCCGCTCAAGGGACCACCTCGTTGAGCAGGAGATTCGACGGGACTTGCCCGAGCGCCACAGACCGGGTTATCCATCCGGCAACGAAGTATGACGGAGGGGCTCTCGGAAGTTCGGTTAAATGCCGGCGCGGCCCCGCCACTGTAAGAGGCACTCGGAGTTCCGGCTCCGGAAACACCACTCATTTGTGCCACTGGGCGTGATGCCCGGGAAGGCGAGCGGTGCTGCCTTGAGCCAGGAGACCTCTCCTCCGTCTTGACCATGTACCCTCGCGGGAGGGGAACGGGGTCCAGCAGCGGTCCGAAATCCGTCGCTGCTCCCGGTCTTCTACCCGTCTAATGGCGGGAATTTTTTTGTGTTTGCGGAGTATCGACGATCCGGCCGGCGGAAGCCGCGACCCTCCACATGCGTGTCTTCACCCGTTCAGGCGCGCGCGCGTATCGGCGGAGCTATCGTACTTGCGTGTTCGCTGCTCGTCGTCCTTTGTGAAGAGGGATCTGCCCAGGTCAACTCCGTCATCAAAGTGCGGGTGACGAGCCTCGTGGACGGAATGCCTATTGCAGGGGCCGACGTCTCCATCGATGAGGAGGGGCTCTTGGCAACCACGGACGGCCTCGGACGGGCCGTCCTCCGTGGCTCGGCGCCGGATCGGCATACACTGAACGTCACGGCACTGGGGTATCTGCCACGCTCGACGCAGATCACAGCCCGCAACGGTCGCCCCGTCCTGGTGGACATCGCCCTGGAGCTGGACCCGATACGACTTCGAGCACTTGAGGTCTCTGTGGCCGCCACCACGGTCACTCTGGGTGCCCTCGCAGTGTCACTCGATAGCGTAGGCCCCACGCAGACGAGCCTGAGCGACGTACTCGAAAGCATCCCCGGCGTAACAGCGGTTCGGCGCGGTGGTCCTGGGGCACCAGCAACGCTGCAGATCCGAGGGTCGAGTGCCGATCAGGTACTGGTGTTGCTCGACGGCGCACCCATCAACGATGCCATCTCGGGGGTGGCTGACCTTTCGTCGGTAGACGTCGCTTCCATCGATGAGGTCGTCGTGCTCACGGGTGCGGCAGCATCGCGATACGGGCCACGCGCACTCGGAGGGGTAGTCCTCTTGAGGAGCCGGTCCGACGTAGAATCTTCTGCACGCGCGAGCCTTGGAGCCGGATCCTGGGGCTCGCACGAGGGCGCGGCTTCTCTGTCTCTGGGGATCGACACCGGCCTCTCGGCTTCAGCCGCAGGACAGTGGGCCAAATCTGACGGTGACTTCATGTATGCCGTACCCGCCTTTCGCGGTGGAGGCGTGGCCCCTCGCCTGAACGCAGCGTCGGACCGGATCGGTGGCCAGCTACGGCTGACCCACACGGGCACACTCGCCAGCTCACTGAGTTTCATGGCCAGCGCAATCGAGCGCGGTAGTCCCGGAGCCATCGCACAGCCATCTCTGACCGGTCACCAGAGCCACGAGAGAGTCGTCGGGGCGGTCGAGATCGCGACCAAGGGCACGACTCGCGGAGCCTCAATGCGTATCGGAGGGCAGTGGCAAGACTCCGACTACCGCGACTCGGTGCCCCCGTTCGGACAGGCGTACGAGCAGACGACCCGAGTCAGTCAGCCAAGTCTCGACGTACAGGGGTGGTACAAGGCCGGCCCAATCAACCTGCGGGGGGGCGGAGGGCTCCGGGGATTCTCCGTCCAATCAGTCTCTCTCGACGCCGAGGACGTGATCTGGACCGAGGCAGGGGCGTGGACTCAGGTCGAGGCCACGCTCCTCGCCAAGGGGAACTCAAAACTGAGGGCGCTCGCGGTTATGCGCCTCGACCAACACGACCTTGTGCAGGGGTGGGTCGGCTCTCCCGGCGTCTCGCTGGCGTTCACGTGGCGAGACACCGAGGTCGCAGGGGGCATCCGCAACGGGTTTTCTCCTCCTTCGGTCGCCGACCTGTTCTTTCAAGAAGGAGTACTTGTTCGGCCCAACCCGGACCTCAGGCCCGAGCGTATCCGGGGGGAGCTGGACATCTCCCTTCGACAGCGGTTCCGTGTCGGCTCATCGCAGCTGAGCATCGAAGCCGCAGCGTACCAGGCGGACATCAATGACATGATTCTCTGGTTTCCAGACTTTCAGTTCGTCTGGAGCCCAGGGAACTTCAATATCCAGCGACAGGGCTTCGAGTTGAGCTCCGACGTGAGTGTTCCTCTCGGACGAGCCACCCACGGCGCGTCGATCCGTTGGGCTGAATCCACCGTCGCATACGACGAAGAGACCCTCGCAGGTCAGGTCGCATACCGGCCGATTCGAGCAATCGACGCTGACCTTCAGTTCGATCTACTCTTCGCCTCACTCACCGCTCAGGCGAACCACGTCGGGGAGCGGCGCTCCCTGGCCGGAACTGATCTCAATAGCCTCCCGCCATACAATGTGCTCGACCTCGGTGTCTCCATTCCACTCAAATTGAGCGGCGAGGGTCAACTCGACGTCGTGCTCTCGAACGCCCTCAATGAGTCGGCCGCGCTCCTAGCCGACTACCCTATACCCGGACGTGGATGGTCCATTCGCGTCCGCCTCGCCCCTCCTCTTTTTTGACCTCCATGGCTCTTCCCTCCGGAGACAATCCCTTGCCTCGCAGTATCTCCGCTCGACTCAGCACCTTAGCACCTTTGCTGGTTCTTATGATTCTCCCGGCGTGTGGAGAAGACGACCCGACGGGCCCGAACGCACCCTCAGCCAGCATTGCAACTCCCATCACGGGAGAGACGTACACCGAGGGAGCCGCCATACAGTTCACCGGATCTGGGACGGACCCTCAGGATGGGGCGCTCAGCGACGCTCAACTGGTCTGGACGAGTTCCATCGACGGGGACATCGGGACAGGTGCATCAATCGACGTTTCGGCTCCTTCGATCGGCATCCACACTGTGACACTGACCGCGACGGACTCAGACAGGAATTCCGGGTCAGTGTCCGTGTCGATATCCGTTGGCAAGCTCGCGTTTATCGACGGTACGGTATCGAGCCCTGAGATTGGCGTGGTTGTGAACTCTACTGCCAACGCGCTACGGCTCTTCCAAGTGGGCGATCCAACCGACTTTCGCGAGATACCCCTTGGGGCCAGTAGCCAGGTCACGTCCACCGGTGTCTCTTTGCGGGGAGACAGGGGCATCGTCCCTCTCGGAAACGCAGCCTCTGTCGCTGTCCTCGACATGCGAAGTCAGCAGATCATGGGCTACTACCTCTTTGACTCTGGAAACGCGACCGGATCAGCCTTCGTCGACGACAAGACCGTGCTCTCCGCGAATCAGACCACGGACGAGGTCGGACGCTTCACAATCGGGCAAACTGACAACGCCATTTCGGACAAGTTGTCAGTCACCCAATTCCCCAACGACGTCGTCGTTGTATCTAACTCGCTCGCACTCGTCGTGTCCGCGAACCTCGACGACGCTTATGCACCGAGCGGTGAGGGAATGGTCACCGCGATCGATCCCAGAACGATGACGGTCGTGGACACGGTTCGAACGGGTGGCACAAACCCACAATTCGGGTCCCTCGGCCCAGACGGACTTCTTTACGTCGTGAACACAGGGGACTACGTGAACCCAAGCAGCCTAGTGATCATCGACCCCACCACCATGACACAGGTCGACGTCGTCCCCGGCTTCCCAGCGGGCTCAGGGGATGTGCACGTCGGAGCAAACGGCCACGTCTTCGTGTCCGCGTTTTTCGTTGGGACCGTCGTCTGGGACTCCAACACGCGTGAGTTCGTGCGGGACATCGATGATCCGCTCTGCGCTCCACTGGCCGGGGGCCGGTGCCGCGGAGCCTTCAGCGCCACCACGGGGGCGGATGGGAGTGTATACCAGGCGTTCTTCGGAAGTACATCTGAGGGACTGGACCCGTGGATCTTCCGCTACTCGCCCGATTCCCTCGCCCTCACGGACAGCATCGCTTCGGGCCTCGGGCCGGTCGCAGTCGAGGTCCACCGTTTCCGCAACTAGGCAACGCCGCGGGGCGGGGTAAGCGGAACGACCTGGGGCACCCCGGCATCGTGACCGGGACCGGGGTGAGGGAGCACTGCGATCGGCCATCGGTACACCCTCTCGAGCGTATCCTTCGTAAACACATCCTGCGGGGAGCCAGCAGCCTCGACACGTCCCTCCGCCAACAAGAGCACATGTGACGCGTACCGTGCCGCAAGATTCAGGTTGTGCGTTGCGACAACGATCGTGAGGCTCTGATCCACGGTCAGTCGACGCATGAGCTCGAATGTCTCCATCTCGAAGTGAAGGTCCAGCGCGGCCGTTGGCTCGTCGAGCACCAGGGTCAGCGGCTTCTGGGCAAGCGCGCGCGCGATCCGCGTACGCTGAAGCTCACCACCGGAAAGAGTGGTGATGGGGCGGGCAGCAAACGACGCGACACCGGCCACCTCCATCGCCTCTTCCACGGCCCTGCGGTCATCCGGTCCCGCGCGACCGAGTGTGCCGATGTGAGGGTACCGACCCATCTCGACCAGCTCGCGCACCTTGAGTGGAAAGGCCAGAGGTTCGGACTGTGGGACGAACGCAACCTGGGTGGCGATCTCACGACGTTTCCACTCGACAATCGGGCGCCCCCGGAAGCTCACGTGCCCCGAGGACGCTCGAGCCTCTCCCAGCATCACCTGAAGTAAAGTGGACTTCCCGGAGCCGTTGGGCCCAAGTAGTGCGTGGAGTGACCCGGAGCCGACGGAAAGGTCAACACGGTGGAGGGCGTTCCGGTCTGCCCCGGGATATGAGTACGTGACTTCCTTGACCTCGAATTGGCAGGTCATGCGAGTCCATCCCGAGTTCGCAGCAGCCACAGAAACACGGGCACTCCGATCAGCGCCGTCACAACTCCAACGGGGAGTTCAGCCGGCGCGACAACGGTTCGCGCGATCGCATCCGCTCCGACCATGAAGGCCGCCCCAGCCATCGCACAGCCCGGAAGTAGCCAGCGGTGATCGCTCCCCCCGATGAGTCGCAACGCATGCGGAACGACGAGGCCGACGAAGCCGATCGCCCCGGCCCCCGCGACGCATGCTCCAACTATCAATGACGTCACAACGTAGAGGAAAATCTTCAGTCGCCGAACGTCCACGCCGAGGTGAAATGCGCTCTGTTCCCCGACAGACAGGAGATTGAGTGGTCGAGCTACAACCATGAGGAGAAGGAGCGCAGGACCGACGTACAGGAGAAGCATGAATGCCGATTCGCGTGAGGCACCGGCGAAGGATCCCATGATCCAGAGCATCGCTGCGCGGAATGTATCCGCGTCGGCGAAGTTGATGATGAGCAGAACGGTGGCGTTGAAGAACGCTCCGATCACAACCCCGGAGAGCAGCAGGACACGAGTGTCGAGACCTCGACCAGCGGTACCCGCCATGGCAAGCACCAGCACGATCGCAAGCACGGCGCCGAGAAACGCCGCAACCGGAAGTGCCAGGATTGACGTGGCAGTCAGGCCCAGGACCATGGCCGCGACGGCCCCCACCGCAGCTCCGCTCGACACGCCAAGAACATACGGCTCAGCCAAGGGATTCCTTAGAAGGGCCTGGAACACGGCCCCACTCACCGCGAGCCCCGCACCGACTGAGGCCGCCAGGGCGATCCGAGGCACACGCAGGCTCACAACGATGGTGTATACCGTGGGATCCGCTCTTCCCCGAAAGATGAGAAGCACGTCCCCCAACGACACCTGAACGGGTCCCACCACCAAGGCGATGGCACACACGCCGAGCGTAAGGCCAAACAGCGCGAGCAGCCGAAGCTGTGCTCCAGTCTGTCGTGCCATCTCAGCGAGCGCCGGGGTGAAGTGCGTCCGCGAGTACCCGAGCCGCAGCAGCTACGTTTGACCCGGGTCGATTGAACAGGTTGGCATCTACAAACAGCACGTTCCCCGACTGCACCGCGGTGACTTCCTGCCAGCCCGCAGTCGTTCTCAGGCGATCCACATCAGTCCCTGCGACTTCGCCCCGTGGCCAGATCAGTACCTTCGGGGC
The DNA here is from genome assembly GCA_028823235.1 of Longimicrobiales bacterium. Classification (NCBI taxonomy): domain Bacteria; kingdom Pseudomonadati; phylum Gemmatimonadota; class Longimicrobiia; order Longimicrobiales; species Longimicrobiales bacterium. Next base: position 20,763 of record JAPKBW010000012.1, read on the forward strand.
ACGATCCACGATCGACTCAAAGCCGACAACCGGCCACTCCATGGGCGAGTCGCTGAACACGTTCAGGCCGCCGGCGATTGCTATGACCTCGTCGATGTATGTGCCACCTCCAGCGGTCATAGGCGGGTCGCCCCAGACCACGAACATGACCGGGACGGCGTCTCGGTCAGCAACAGATCCCCGCACCTGGTCCAACTCCGTCCGAATCGTGGACGACAGTTCCTGCGCAGACTCCTCGCGACCAAGGGCAACTCCAAGCCGCTCGGTCGCGGAGTAGAGGTGGGCAACGGTCTCTATCGGAAAACTCATGACACTCATGCCGAGCCGCTCGAGTTGGGCTTTGAGCGCCGGGGAGTCACGTCCCTCGGACATCAGTACCAGATCGATTTCGAACTCGACCATCGCTTCGAGACTGGGATCCAAGCCACCCCCCACCGAAGGAAGATCGGCGAGCGAGGGCTCGATATCGAAGTCAGTCCGGGCGACGAGTAGATCCGTGGCCCCGATCGACACCACGATCTCAGCGAGCGAAGGGACCAGAGCGACCACGCGCTGCGCTATCGGGGATTCCCCACCCCGGTCGACGGAACCCGCTACGCTGCGAGGTTCGGACCGGGTTGTATCTACACAGCCAGAGAGGGCAAGCACGGCGAGACCCCACAACCAGAAGTGGCGTGAGCGGCGACGAGTCAGGCGTTGATGAAGCGGCATACGACCTTCCCCTCAACCGGAGGATGAACGCGAGAATTCACGCGAACACAGGTCTACTGACTGAGGGCCGAATCACTCGCCTTCCCGGGAATCTTCCCAGTGGCGTATCGAGTGATCGTTTTCGGGTCTACCCGAGCCCAACACAGTGGCGGGACCGCGCCGGATTCACACCGGCTTCCGAGATGTGTCGCGCAAAGAGGTTACTACTCCGCGTCGTTCCCGTCGAGTTCACGCGACCGCTTTCGAATCCACAGTCCCGCTCCACCGACCATCCCCAAGGGAAGCAGGCTCAAAAACGCGGTCGTAGTGATAAAGGCCTGCCGGTTCTCATCGCTCGAGTCGAAGCACACCGGGCATGCATGAGCGACATCCGGGAAAATCGCCACCAAGACGAGGGCGAGAACAACCACGGTGAGTCGACTCACAAGTACACCTTCCAGTAAAGGACCGGCCAGACCAACACTACGAAGTACCAGAATGCAGAGACTGTCCCGAGCTGCGATGCCGTCAGCTTCCCCTGGTCGAGCTGTTTAAACGACCAGATCAAACCGAGCAACGCGGCGACGGCATGGAGCCCATGGGCCCCCACGATAAGGTAAAAGAACCCACCATACGTGCTCGACTGAAGCGTGAGTCCTTCGGCCAGAAGCGCCACCCATTCTTTGCCCTGGAACCCGATGAATACGACGCCCAGCAGAATGGAGATCAGTAGAGGTATCCGTGCGGCCGGCGCGGATTTTTTGTAGGCGAACCAGGCTAGCACCAAGACAACACCGCTCACGAGCAACGCCAACGAATTCAGGGCCGTCTGTTCGACCGGAAGGCGAGGCTGCCCGTAAGGTGGCCACATCTGGCCCGCTGTCTGAGACCGGACGATGGTGTGTGCAGAGATAAGTCCGGCGAAGAACATGACCTCCGTGAAGATGAAGATCAGCATGCCGAGCACACCACTAGGAATCAGCGTCTCCCCGCGCACAGGGGCCGGTCGTTGCTCGACCAGATATGTGGCTGACTTTACGCTCATTACACTACTGATTGGGCCGGAAATTCATCACGTAGTCGGCCATCTGTCCAAGCTGCTCTTCGTCATAGAGTGCCCCCCACGGAGCCATCAACGCAGAGGCACCCACGGCAACACCACCATCACGGATCGCGATCAGAACGCGGTCACGATCCCGTGTCTCCCAGAAGACGGGGTCAGTGAAGTTCGCCGGACTCGGGTCGAGTGCAGCGCCTGCTACTCCATCACCCAAGCCACCTGCCCCATGACACGTTGCGCAGATCATTCCGAAGGAAGCCTCAGCGCTGAAGCCGACTGGCTGAGCCTCAACGACCGTAACGACTTCACTTTCCTCGCCGTGATCATCCTCCAGCCCACGCTCCACGGCAGCCTGCGCCGCGAGGTTCACCCAGTTGTTGCCTTCATGGTTCATCACATCGGGAGCCACACCTGCCATCATGATGCCCAGCATAATCAGCGAAGCAGTGAGCATCCACTTCATGAGCCTCTTTTCCCACTTGAGGTGCATGAAATTGTTGATCACCAGGCGCGCCTTGACGAGCGCGATACCGAACGCGGTAATCAGAGTGATCCAACGAAGACCGGTCGCCTCACCGACTTCTGGACCCGCAACACTGATCAGAAAGAGAATGATCAGTGCAACGTAGATCTTGAAGTAAGGGACATCGTGGTGGCCTTCATCGTGACCGTGCTCATCGCTGCGTGTGTTTTTCTCGGACATGGCGCGCCTACTTCGCGATGTAGAGAAGCGGGAAGAGGAAAATCCAGACCACATCAACGAAGTGCCAATAGATCCCTATGATCTCGACTCGGTGCAGCTCTCGGCCCCGATACGCATCTATCGCCACGTAGCCCATGATAATGGCACCGGCGATGACGTGGAGCGCATGCAGCCCCGCTGCCGTGTAGTAAAACGACCAGAAGGTGTTCGCTGTGATCGTGTATCCGTGGGAGATCTCATTCGCCCACTCGAATGACTTGATAACGAGGAAGGTGCAAGCCCCGAGAATCGTAAAGCCAAGAAGCTTAGCGGCCTTTTTACCGTCACCCTTCTCTGCGGCCTGATGCGCGAGAACCGCTGTGAAGCTGGAGGTGAGCAGCACGAAGGTGTTGAGCGCCCCTACCCACGTTTGCGTGTGTGCAGCCGCAGCGGCCCACTCGGGATGCCCAAGGCGGTGCATGAGGTAAACGCTCAGTAGTCCGCCAAAGATCACGATCTCGGACGCCAGCACCCACCATATAGCCAAGCGCGCTGTCGGTATCCCCGTAGCGCTACGGGTCGTTGCTATCGGTCTTCCGTGTCCCATCAGCCTGGTTCGTTTTGGGGCCAGTAATCTGTTTCACGATCCGGATGGCCGTATTCGTAAGGGCCCCGATACACATTCGGCAGTCCCTCCGGCCAGTTGCCATGGGGTGGCGGCGACTCGGTTGTCCACTCGAGCGAGTTGGCCTCCCACGGATTCCTGCCTGCCTTCTCACCCTTGATCCAGCTAATGATGCAGTTGTAGAAGAACACCAACTGGAAGGCGAGCATGACAAGCAGCGCGATCGTCGCTACTTGGCGTAACAGATACATCTCCGGGCCGGCCAGCTCAGGGAAGTGCTGATAGTTGTAGATGCGCCGATGCTGTCCGCCCATCCCAAGCACAAAGAGTGGGATGAAGATGAAGTTGAACGGAATCACCGTGCCCCAGAAATGAATCTTACCCAGGGTGTCATTCATCATCTTCCCGAACATCTTCGGGAACCAGTATGTGAATCCACAGAACGTCCCGATGATCGCAATCGGGAAGAACGTGTAGTGGAAGTGGGCGAGCACGAAGTACGTGTCGTGGAAGTAGATGTCCGCGCCACTCGCGCCCAGGAAAATTCCCGTCACACCACCGACCAGGAACTCCGCCATAAAGGCGAGTGCCCATAGCATCGGAGTCTTGAGGCGAATGGACCCGCCGTACAGCGTGGCGATCACCACAAAGCACATCTCGGCGATCGGTACGGAGATCAGCAACGTCGTAACCGTGAAGACGTTTGCCATACGCGGATCTATGCCGGCGATGAACTGGTGATGCGCCCACACGAAGAAGCTCAGCACGCCCGTCGCTACAGCAGTGTAGAGAACAAGCTTGTAGCCAAAGATCTTTTTCCGGGAAAACGTAGCGATGACGTCGATCGTCATGCCGATCGCAGGCAACAGAACGACGTAGACTTCGGGATGCCCAAAGAACCAGAACAGGTGCTGCCACAGAATTGGATCGCCACCACGGGCGGGATCATAGAAGCCGGTGCCCAGCGTCTGGTCCAAGAACAGCATCGCCGCACCCGCAATGAGTGGCCCGACGGAAAGCATGAAGAGGATGCTCGCGATGACGATCATCCAGCAGACAAGCGGGATGTCATAAGCCTTCATGCCAGGCGCTCGGGAGTTCATCAAGGTGGTAATAAAGTTGATACCACCCAGCAGGAACGCGATGAATTCGAGCGCTACCGCCAGCAACCACAAAGACGAGCCAAGGTCGGTCAGGTTGTACTGACTCATTGCAGACAGCGGCGGATACGACGTCCAGGCACCTCCGAATCCGCCGCCCTGCACGAAAAGTGAAGCCAGCAGGATCAGCGCAGATACAAGGAATATCTGGAACGAGAGTCGGTTGATCTTCGGGAAGACCATGTCATCCGCGCCGATCATCAGCGGGATGAGGTAATTCCCGAAGGCGGCGATCAGAACGGGCATCGCCACCCAGAAGATCATGATCGTGCCGTGATTCGTGACTAGCGCGTTGTACTCACCGGGCGATACCTGCCCAAATCCCGGAACGGATATGCCCGGAAAGGCCAACTGCATCCGGAACACGTAGGCCATGTAACCGCCGATGATGGCCATGAACATGCCCGTGAACATGTACTGCATGGCGATCATCTTGTGATCCGTCGACCAGATATACTTCAGGATCCCTGAAGGACCGTGATGCTCGTCGTGGTGGACGTCGACTAAAGTGTCTGCCATCTGAATTCGCCCTCTACGGTGTGGTGGCTGCGGATGCCGCAGACATCCACGCCGCATGCTGGTTTGCGTCTTCGATATGGATCCGCGCGGCCATCACACCGTGGCCAATCCCGCAGATTTCCACGCACTGGACGAGGTGATCACCGGTCATGGTCGGCTGAAACCACCCTGTGATCGACCGGCCTGGGATCGCGTCCTGCTTCAGCCGAAAGACCGGCACCGAAAACGAATGCAGCACGTCTCGGGACTCGAGTCTGAAATGGTAGACCTTGTCCACTTCCACGTGCAGGTCATCGACAGTAAAGATGTCGTCGGACGTATCGAGCTCGTTGTCCGCACCCGGATGCTGGAAGGTCCACGCCCACTGCTGGCCGATGACCCGGATCGTCGTATCCGCTTCCGGCAGCCGCTGCTTGACGTTGTGCCAGACCATAACTGACCCCCACACAATGAAGATGTCGCAGATCAGCACGAGGCCGTGCGGGATGGTGATCCACCGTTTTACGTGCTTTTCCTTTCCTGTCAGGTACTGAGACTTCTGCCCTTCCTTGGCTCTGAATTTCCAGATCAGCCAGAAGAAAATTCCCTCCGCAGCCAAGAACCAAACGAGAACAAGCAAGCCGACCCAGAAGATCAGCCCGTCGATTTGATGGGCATATGTCGAAGCCTGAACGAGATCAGGAAACAGCCAACTGAGATCAGGAACCATTAGCCACCCATCCTCGTGCGCAGGATGATGGCGAGGGAAGCGAGTCCAAACAGGATCGCGCCGATAACGGTGATCTTAAAAGTCTTCCCCGCGTCGACCAGCGCCTCATTTTCCGAGTCAGCCGCACGCGCAGGTGCGTCGGACGCCTGAGTCTCGCGCATTGTATTATCTGACATAGTGATCGTCCTACCTGAGCGACTGCACGTAGGCGATGACGTCTTCCATCGCCTGATCGTCCAGAACCAGTGAGTTCACACGCATCGTTAGGCCCCAAGTGTCGCCGTCACGCGCACCACGAACACCGCTCTTGAAATTCTGAAGCTGGGTGAGGAGATACCAGTCGTCGAGCTGCACGATCGGCGGCGCGTGCAGGGCCGGATTTCCGAGACCATCCGCACCGTGGCATGTCGCACAGAGCACGTAGGAATCCGCACCCGCACCAGCATTGCCATGCAGAGTGCTCACAGGAAAAGTGGCGGAGAGGGAAGCGACGTACTCAGCCACCGACTCGATGTCACCCTCGCGATCTCCAGCGTTGAGCGTAAGGGCCATGGGGCGCATGCGCAGTCCGGGGAGGTCGCGCGCATGCTTGCCCCTGAAACCAGCCTGGAACCCACGAAGTTGTTCCTCGACGTACCACTGCGGAAGCCCGCCAATTGCGGGAGCAGCGATCTCAGAATCTCCAGCGGCGGCGTCACCGTGACACGGCGCGCAGGTCTGGAAAAGCTCAGCTCCGCGTTCCATGCCGACCGGAGGAGGGGTGTTGTCACACGCCGCAGCTCCCATGATCAAAAGCGGAAGCCAAGTCCTGATAACCGTCCGAAGTCGTACCATCATGCCTGTAGGGGTAATGGAATCGACTCGTCGATCAGCATGATCGGGATGTCGTCCCGTACCGGATAGAGCACTCTACCGTCCTCGCGAACGAGCGCTTCCTCCATACCTGCCGTAACAGCCACGCCGCCACGGTTGGTCACGGAACCCTGGTCGATCGACACGTTCACGCGGCTCAACAAGGCATCGTCCGCAACACGAAGCGGCTGCTTCGTTTCGGGACAGACAAGTATGTCCAGTAGTTTGTGATCGATCATTCGCAGGGTCTCGGTTTCTGACTGGAACAAGTCGCCGTGTGCGACCCTACCAGTCATGCTCGATTCCCATGAGGAGGAGAGACACCTCTGGGAACCGAAGCTGCGGGGCGTAAGTTATACTGGTCTTGGAACGAACGGGAGACTTCATATGGTACTTAGTGAACTTTGTCACAAGGCTGTGCGGCCCACTCGTGGGGCCGTTTTTGGGCTCCTCGAGCTTTGCGTCCTGGCGACCGGCTGCGCTGTGGCCGACGCGGTCCCCGCCAGTGCCCCCGGAGGGACTACCGACGCGGCCATAGTAGCCGTCTCCAGCCTCGACGCGGCGAACTTCCCACGGGCCGGGTTCGCATGGGTGATCCTTGGCTCAGACACGGTGGTGGCCGAGGTGGCTTCGACCGGGGACGAGCGAGCCGAAGGGCTGATGTACCGCGACGAGGTCCCCGACGGAACAGGCATGCTGTTCGTCTTTCAAGACAGTCAACCGCGGGCATTCTGGATGGCGAACACATACGTGGCCCTCGACATCGCCTATATGAACCCGTCCTACCGAGTCGTCGACATCATTGCGATGGAACCGTTGATCACGGAGTCCTATCCGAGCAGCGCACCGGCAATGTTCGCTCTTGAAGTGCGACAGGGATGGTTCGCAGAGCAGGGTATCACTGTGGGCGCGCAGGCCCATGTCGTGTTCGGCGTCCAGGGGCGCTGAAGAAGCCTCAGGCCACGGCGGCTTTCAGTACATCGTACAAGACACCGAGATCCTCACTGTCATTGTAGAGGTTCGGAGCGAGGCGCAAGGCCGTTCCTCTCAAGGAAGCCGAGACATTTCTCTCAGCTAGTGAACCCTTGAGCGCGGCCAAGTCGACCGACTCGGGCATTCTGAGCCCAAAGAGGTGATGCGATCGCCAGGCCGGGTCCTCCACCGAATAGCCCAGTTCTCCGACCTCACCGAGAAATTCCCGCGTCAACTCCTCGCAGTAGTCCTGAATCCGGGTCGGCTGCCAGTCGAGAAGAAGGTCGATCGAGGTAGCGGCGATCGGCGCGAGGAAGAAGCTCGAGCGCTCGGCCATGTCGTAGCGCACCGCACCGGCCTGATAACCGTCCTGATAGTCGACGAGGTGCTGAAAATCGTTGCTTCGCTCCCGGGCGATCCACGTCTCTTCGAGTGGGTCGCCGTCGTTGAACCGCGGGCCGAACCACGCCAGCGACAGGGAGTATGGCCCAAGCAGCCACTTGTAGGTGGCGCAGATCAATACGTCCGGCTGGACACGTTCGAAGTCGAACTCCATCGCACCGATCGACTGCGTAGCATCGACAACGAGCGCGGCTCCGACATCACGGCACCGCGCTCCAATGGCGGCAAGATCAAACCAGGTACCGTCCGTCCAGTGTACGTTCGGAACGGCGACGACCGCCGTCCGCGCGTCAATCGACTCGAGCAAGCGCTCGTTCCAGCTCTTTCCGCGCTCAGGGCCCTCATCCGGCTCGACGGTACGGAGATCTGCACCGCTCTCGGCGGCCATTCGACGCCAAGAGTAGACGTTGCCGGGAAACTGCTCGTGCGTGATGACGATGTTCTCACCGGCACCGACCTTAAGATTTCGAGCCGCCGTCGCAACCCCATAAGAGACCCCCGGCTGGATCGCAACGCCCGCGGGACCAGGTGCCCCGACAAGTTTCGCGTACAGCTCCCGCAAGCGGTCGGTCTCCCAGAATGAGTCGGGGGGAATAATCCGTGTCGGGACTCGCTTCTTCCGGATGGCATCGAAGCCCGCCTCTTCAGACACGCGTGGGAGTGGCCCCATGTACGCACAGTTGAAGTAGTGGTGGTCCCGTGGGAGCTGGAATGCGTCGCGCTGACAACTCAGTCTCTCGGCCATACGGAGCTAATCCTCGTTCTTCGAACGGGCGTGGTTGGCGGCGTACATGATCAGCCAGAGGAAGCCGACACCGATCGCCACCAGAATCGCGATCTCCCAGATACTCATCACAAGTTCCCTTGGGCTCACCGAGCCCGATCAGATCAGGACGACCCGTCGCATGGCGGATAGAGTGCCATGGTTTCCATTTCGCGGATCAACGCCTGGTAGACACTTCCCAGATCGACCGAATCGGTGTTCTCCGTCCACGCGCCACAACGTTCGCCCTGATAGAAGCTGCCCATGTACCGAATCCGTCCGTTTGGATGGTACACGGTAAGATCGCCATGCCACGCTCCCTGGACTAGCGCCCCCTCGAGCTCGGTGCCTTCCACCTCTTCGAAGTCGCGGTACACCGGCCCCGTCCATTGAGAGCCAGTGACCTCATCCACGTACACGCTGTCCATGACCGTCAGTTCGTTAAGATCGCGAGGGACTTCACCACAACCAGTGAGCACCCACATCAGAGGTGCCAGATGAGCGAACCTCATCGCGGCCTATCCGCCCACCACTAACGCCACCACCGCGGCACCGAAGGGGTGCTGGCGCGTGAGGACAATCATGTGCATATCACCGAGGTTGAGACTGCGGCGCTGAGGTTCAGAGAGGAGGACGGTCCCCTCGGACGTGAGGGCTCCCGGTCGCGACAGGAGGTGCACGATCTGCCAGTCCCCGTCTCCTTGAGGATATCGGAGAGCGACACCGGTGACATCGCCAGCCGCCACACCACTAATGGCCAGCGCGTATTCCAGGGCCCCGAGGTCCGAAGCAAATACGACCTCGGCGTTTAGGGTGACCAAATTGCCCGATGCAACGATGCCTTCCGGCACACCCGGGAGCGCGTTGACGCTTATGGCACCTGGCCGCTTTTCATTCACGAGAGGTGGTGTGCTCCAGGGCTCTCGCCGATGCTCTGTCCCCTGCTCGAAAGCGTATCCGATAGCCACCAGTCGAGTGTCTTCCAGAGTCCGCCCAATCATTTCCATTCCAATCGGCAGTCCCGACTCGGTGAAGCCCGCCTGAATGCTGAGTGAGGGCAATCCAGTGTTCGCACTAAGGCTGCAACTCGACCCGCGCTGAGGCTCTCCGAGCAGAGCGGGCACCGTGCGGACGGTTGGGAAGACGAACGCATCGAGGGAGTGCTCGTTCATCATCCCTTCGACCGCCGCGCGGAGAGGTCCGCGCTTCGCAAGCGCCGCACGGTACTCTTGTGAGTCTCGTTCCTGGCCAGAATCACGCGCTCGCATCCGCGGCATTAGCGCCTCGTGAATCAGGCCCCGATCGATCATCTCGGTGAGAGAGGAAACGGGCGCATCCGGTTGAGCCTCGAGGTAGTCGATAAGATCCCACTTGAACTCGTAATTGATGACACCGGACCCGGTAATGAGCTCATCGAGTGTCTCCAATTCCACCGTTACGGTATCCGCGCCCAGTTCCACCATTCGCTCGATCGCCGCTCTTACCAGTCGGGCGGCCTCGACCTCTTCAGGACCTGAGCCAAAATATTGCTCAAAAATCCCGATGCGGGCCCCTCGCAGCGCTCTCTCGTCGAGGGCGCCCGTGAACCGAGGAAGGTCCCTGCCACGCAGGATGTCGGTTGCCAGATCGCCGGGATCCGGTCCAACCGTGGCATCAAGCGCGATCGCGAGATCCCGAACGGTGCGCGCGAGTGGACCTCCCACGTCCTGAGTGTGGGATAGCGGGATGATGCCGTTAATGCTGGACAGGCCTTTCGTGGGGCGCAGCCCCACCAGGTCGTTCTGCGCAGCGGGAATCCGAATTGAGCCACACGTGTCGCTTCCCCACCCAACCGCGGCGAAGCTCGCGGCGATGGCCGCGCCCGTCCCACCGCTCGATCCACCCGGATTGCGGTCGAGAGCGTAGGGGTTGAGTGTCTGGCCGCCCATCGACGAAATGGTCGTGATGCCCGAAGCCAGCTCGTGCAGGTTCGCCTTCCCAACGATGACCGCGCCGGCTTCACGCAGCCTAGCAACCTGAAAGGCATCCTCCGCCGCCATGTTCCATGCCAGCGCAAGCGTCCCGGCCGTCGTCGGCATGTCTGTAGTGTTGTAGTTGTCTTTCAGGATGACCGGAATCCCGTGCATCGGACCACGCGGACCGGTTGTGGCTCTCTCCCGATCGAGAGCTGCTGCCTCTGCGACGGCACCCCCGTTCAGCCAGACGATCGCGTTGATCGCGGGGCCAGACTGATCGTACGCGGCGATACGATCGAGGTACTGCTGTGTGATTCCGGCTGAAGTCGCCCGGCCGGAGGCCATCGCAGCCTGAAGCTCCAGGATCGTCGCACCAGTTACGTCGATCTGAGCCTGCGCCCCGGACGGGGAGACAGCCACGGCTGCGAGGAACGCAAACCACACCAAGCCCGTTGGAACGGAGCACTTCACATTGTAAAACATCGGCACAACGTAGGGCCGTTGAGCGGGAAGGCTACAGCCCCAACCAGTAGTTCACCTTGATGATGAAGCGATTCACCGCCGGTGCGCCGAACAGGGTCCCGATGTCGTCCTCAAAATTGAAATCGCCATTGGAGGCGCTTGCCGCCTGGTTCCGCTGCCAGACAACAAAGATGGTGGAACCGGGTCGGTACTCCCATCTAACAACCGCGTTGCCCACGAGCGACTGGACATTGAAATCCCTGTCACCGAACGAATAGTCCGTTTGCCCATCCCCATCGAAGTCGACGTGCTGGGTTCCGTCGACCTCGCAGATCTCAGTCGAGCACATCACACCGGTCGTCTGCGTAGTCGCAACGCCTGGCTCGAAGTCGGTAAAGTCGTAGCTCTGGGAGAGCTCAAGCTGCTTGTACTGGGTGTAGTCACCAGAGGAAAGCAGGGGCTGGGCGAAGAGCTGGAGTGACAGGGCTGGGGTAAAGGTCCACTCCAGTCGTGTCTCCATCGCGACCGTTGTACGGTCGAGATCGGAAAAGAGGTATCGCCGGTCGTAGGTGGGGGCGTACGGCAACGTGTTCGTCGACGTGACGTACTGCGCGCTCGCGCTCGCTATTTCGTATCGGGGGTTCAGTCGTAGGGAGACATTGTCGGAGGGGCGGAGATTCATGTCGACCCCGATCTGCCGCCTACTTCCGGCACCGATGGCCTCCCAGCTCTGATCAACAGTGAGGCCCGCGTTAAAGGCTTTTCTGCGATCAGAATTGACTTTGAAGTTCCAGGCTGTTGACGCTGGCCCGACCATCATGGGCCCACCTCGCGTGGCGCGGCGGCTCATCTTCTGAGGCTGGTAGCGGAAGGTTCCACGGATGTTCCAGTAGTTGAGGAACTGCCCATTTGCGTTGAGCGAGTAGTTCCCGTTGGTCCGGGCATTGTGCCAGGAGTCAATCGACCATGTGTTGTCGAGGGCTTCGTGACTCCAGTTATGGAAACTGCTAACCGTAAGGTTGTAGTTCCGAAGCAAGCTTCCCGGCTGAATTTCTCGGTAGCCAAAGCGGAAACCACCATCGAGTCGCTCAGCGTTCGTGGAGAACCCGATGTCATTGACTTCAAAGGCCTTCGAGACCTCGGCGGCCCAAATTGATCCGGTCCAGTGCTGGCCGTTGCGCTTTTCCAACTGAACGCGCCAGTCGCGGCCAGCCAGAGAGGTGGCGTCCGGATCAAGATTGAAGCGCGTGGCGTCCGGTCGCTGCAGGTAGTGCGTCGAAGCGGTCTGGACCCTGTACATCGCCTCTTCGGACCCGCGCACGTAGCTCCCTGCAAAGAATGCCCACACGGCCCAGTCGCGGTCGGCCCACTGATGTTCGAAGCGCGCTCCGACATCAAAGGCGCTCGAACTGAGGTTGTTGAATGAGCCGTCCGAAGGCAGGTCGCGCTTCATAAAGGAGCCAAGGCCACGGAACTGGGTGATCCCTTCATTGAAGTCTTGGCCAATACTCAGAACACCAAACGTCGTCCGGGGCTCGACCAAGAAGTCACCCTCCGAGCCGTTCTCATAAAGACCCTGCCCGTATTCTTTACCCGTCACAGCTGCCAAGGCGCCTAGAGAGAGTCCCTCGGACGTCCGACCAGCGAGCTTCGCCGCCCCGAGAATCGTCGCGTTGTCAGGGATGTCAGAGAACAAGACATCCGATGGCGCGCGTCCGTGAGGCGAACGGCCTATTCGACGGCTGTAGAACAGGGAGTTCTTCCCACCCGAGAGACCGAAGTCAAAGACCCGGGCGTCCTCGACGAAGAACGGACGCTGTTCGGGGAAAAAGGTCTCGAACGCCGAGAGGTTGATGACCGCCGGGTCCGCTTCGACCTGGCCGAAATCCGGGTTGATGGTTGCGTCGAGGGTGAAGGCCGCTCCAAGGCCGTGGCTCATGTCCACTCCGAAGCGACCGCCGCCCGCAGTACCGTCGAAGAACGGATCGCCCGGTGTGGCCGGACCATTCGTCACGCTGCTGACCGCATAGGGAAGCAACTCGAGACGTCGGGAGGGACGAGACACCCGGACCTGATCCACGCGACCCATCTGACTCACGATCCCACGGCGGGTCCGGGAGATCAGGGAGTAGTAGCTCCGCTCATTCGATGCGATCCGAAGGCGGTGGAAGTTGATGCCCCAGGTCTGCACATCATCGGACGCTTCGTACCGGATCTGCGACAGTGGAATCCGGATCTCAGCGGTCCAACCCTGCTCATCGACATTCACGGCTGAAGACCAGACCGCATTCCACGCTTGGTCCATCTTGTCATCATTATAGAAGTACAGATCGCCCTGCACGTTTGCCGCCGAGACGCGAAAATTATAGCCGGTCAAGCCATCCAGATTCGGATCGAGGTGCACGCTGAACTGGTCGTACGTGCCCATGTTGTCACGACGGGTCATCCTGCGATCGATCTGATCGGGATTCGAGTCCCACATCCGGGCGGCGATCCAGATCGCATCCTCGCCGAAGAGAACTCGCACCTCAGTGTCATTCTCAGCCGGACCACCCTCAACGGGCTCCCGTTGAGTGAAGCCGTTGAAGACCCGTGCGTTCTCCCAGTCTGCCTCGTTCAGGATGCCATCGATCTCGATGTCCTCCAGTTCCGCGGTGGAGTCAAGAATCGAGGGAAGGGCAGAGGAGACTCGGTCACCCGAGCGCCTCTGAGAAGGGTTCACCAACACCGTCGAAGCGAGGCCGCTCGCACCCGGCTTCTCCTGCGCGGACAGGGGCGCCGAAATGATCAAGAGGCCGAGACATCCGGCAACGAATATGAGGTAACGATTAGTCACGAACGCAAACATGTGTTTAGCTGAGGGTTCGCATCAATAGTTCTCCCCGCGGCTCCCTGGAACTGCTTCAGGTTATCGCTGCGAGAGCCAACGCACAGCGGCCGCATGAAGCGGAATCGGAGCACTGATAAGACCTTCCAGATCGATCTGCTTCGCCATGTCGTGGACCTTTTCCAAGGATACACGATCCGTGTCAAAGATGTTGAGCAGTGTCAGGACCACCTCATCGTCCAGCGCCTCCATTGAGATCACCCAGTTCATGACCGCGAGCGACTGAACGACCGCCTCGACTCCTGGGTAGGCGCCCGCCGGGATCTCTCCGGGGACATAATACGGGTGTTCAACGAGCATTGCGGCAAGAACGTCGTCCTCAATCGAGAGCAGCCGCATGCTCCCGGTCGTCGTCGCCTCGAGAACGGAAGAGGCTGGGAACCCGACCGAGATGATCGCCGCGTCGATTGCACCGTCTCGCAAGGCCGCAGAGGATTCCGCAAAGGAAAGAAAGCGCGGTTCGATGTCATCGTAGGTCAGGTCGTGCGCCGACAGCACATGCCGCGCCAGCTGCTCTGTCCCACTCCCAGCCGCTCCGACAGACACACGCATCCCGGCGAAGTCGGACACCGTCTGCGCCGACGACGAAGCCGGAACGATGATGTGTGTCATGTTCGCATAAAGAGGTGCGATCGCCCGAAGCCCCGAGATCGCCGTTGTGAAATCACCCTCACCCTTCTGTGCCTGATAGACCGTCGACGCGATCGCCATGGCGAGATCCATCTGACCTGACCCGAGCCGGTTCACGTTCTCCACCGAACCGCCGCTCACCTCGGCGGTGAACTGGCGATCGGGATCAGCGATCGACAAGCGGCTCGCGATCGCGCCGCCCAGCGGATAATAGATTCCGCCGGTTCCGGCCGTGCCCAGCGACAGGAACTCCTGTGGACCACCTCCACGCGTGGGGGCAGCAGCGACCTCAGGGGCGGAACCGTCTCTGGTCGAGCCAGTGGGTGGGTTCAGCATAAAGAAGCTCGCAACTACGCCGGCAGAAAGAGCCCCTCCAACCCAGCGAGTCCACGTCGCTACCTGGCCTTTCTCCGTCCGAAAGAAGACGAGCCCTACGCCGATGAGTCCAGCCACATCAGTCACGAAACCCGGATAGACGAGAAGGGTGGCTGCCATCACCGCGAGAGCTCGTTCCCAGACCAACAAATGGGTCCGCGCGAACCCCACCCCTCCCGCTGCCAACGTGGTGACTCCGATCACAGCCGTCACGGTCGCAAGGAGGATACCAAGGAGCGAGCCGTCCAGGAGAAGCTCCGGCCCGTAGACGAACATGAAGGGCACGATGAACCCGGCGCCGGCGAGCATCGCTGCATAGAGTGCCGTCTTGATTGGTGGCGACCCTGCAATTCCTGCCGCAGCAAAAGCTGCGAGCGAAACCGGGGGCGTCACGTTCGAGATGCAGCCGAAGTAGAAAATGAAGAGGTGCGCAGAGAGAAGGGGCACGCCGAGATCGACCAGCGCGGGCGCGCCGAGCGCGGCCAACACCACATATGCAGCAGTCGTGGGCAGTCCCATGCCTAGTACGACGGACCCGAGCGCGGTGAGAAGGAGTGCGGGGAAGAGTTGGCCGCCCGACAATGTGATGATGAGTTCGGACATTCTGAGTCCGATCCCCGTCAGCGAAGCCACACCCACAACGATCCCTGCAGCGGCACACGCAGCAGCCACCTGGACAGCGCCCCGCCCCGCCCGCTCCATGATCTCCTGCATCTGCGTCAGCGACGGACGGGTCGACGGCCTGACGGCAGCCATGATGAGCGCGGACGTGACACCCCAGAACGCGGCACGCATAGGTGAGCGCCCCATCCCGAGCAGCAGCACGATGATGATCAGGGGCAACAGCAGGTGGAGGCGATCCACGATCGACTCCGACGCATCATCCTCCGCAGGCTCGATACCCATGAGGCCAGCACGGAAGTGGATCGCTGCCAGAAGAGCCGTATAGTAGAGGATGGCCGGAATGATCGCGGCCGCTGCGACCTGCAGATACGGAATGTTCGTCCAGGTCGCGAGGATGAACGCCCCTGCACCCATCACAGGCGGCATGAGCTGGCCGCCCGTGCTGGCCGCCGCCTCGATAGCACCCGCAAAGAACGGTCGGAAGCCCGCCCGCTTCATGAGCGGGATCGTAAACGTTCCGGTCGTCACAACGTTGGCTACGGCACTCCCGGACAACGAACCCATGAAGGCGCTCGCGACCGCGGCCGTCTTGGCGGGCCCACCACGGGTCTTCCCTGCAATCCGGTTGGCCATGGCGATGAGCAATGCGCCACCACCAGCCGTCTCGAGTACCGCCCCGAAAAGAACGAAGAGGTACACAAAGTCTGCAGACACCTGGAGAGGAATTCCCCAAATGCCCTCGGTAGAGAGGTACAGATGCTCGATCAGTCGGACTGCCCCATAGCCCTTGTGAGCCAAGAACCCCGGCAGGTGTGGCCCCGCGAATGCGTAGCCGAGAGCAAGCAAACACACCGTGATGAGGCCCCAGCCGGTCGCCCGGCGCGCGAGCTCCAGCACGAGAAGAATCGCTATCGCACCCATCCACAGATCGGTGGACGTCGGACTCCCCGAGCGCCCAACAAGCTCCTGATTCTCGAGTGCCAGGTAGGCACAGACCATGATCGCCAGACCGACCAGCACCCAGCTCCATCCGAGCTGAAGTCGCTCGACGGTCGTCAGCGGCAGCTTACCCCCTGTCTCCGCATCCGGCCGGGTCTCTTCGGACCGGCCCCGCCTTATTTTTCGCTGCACGCCAACGCCGAGAAAGCCGAGCGTGGCCATCAGAGCGAGATGCACAGGGCGCTGGATCAGCGCCGTAAACGGCGAGAAGCCCGCCGCATACATATGGAAGATTGCGGCTAATCCGGACGCACACGCGATTACTGCTGCGGTGATTTTTCCACGCTGATCATTCACGACGCCGACCCTATATGAAGTTTGCCATGATCGCTGACACACCTACCAGCAACACAAGCAGTATCGTGGCGGCGCTCGCGAAGCTGCGTCGGCGATCGATGGCGTGAATGCCCTGAGCGATAACGAGCGAGGCCCATATCTGCGTGAGGTCGAGAAGTCGGAACAGGTTGCTGAAGTAGCCGTCCGGCAGGAAGGGGAGCAAGCTCCCAAGGTTGAGCGTCAGCTGCACATCACCTTGGGAAATGCGTAGCGGAGTGACCACCAAGCCGAACAGAACGGCAATGAACCACGCATGAGATATCACCGCAAGGTACTGCTTATACGTGCCTTCATCGCCGAGGATAAACGCGAAGACCACTGTGTAGACACCCGCGAATACGAAGGACATGACCGCGGTCATGATCACCGAGGTGGCCGGAATCACGATGCGCATCAAGGTGAGTGCAGCCTGCGGCATCTCTGGCATCTCTCGCCCGGCGTCGAGGGCGGCCTGGCGCTGGGCCTCCAGGATGATGTCCACAGGTACCAGCGCCATGGACAGGCCAACTACGAACGCCCCGACCAGCAGGGCTCCGATCCACTTGGGCTCCTTGGCCAGCTGCTGCATGAGGTTGGCGGGGCTGACAAAAACGGATGCCAGCCGAGCGGGCAGACTCGGAAGGGTTGATGCGGGAGCAGCGTCGGCCTCGGTAGCAGAATGGGATTCAACCCGACCACCTGTGGCGTCTTCGATTCTCTCATCCATTACATGCCCTCCAATCTCGTGTGCTGCGTGGAAACAACATCCATCGGAATCGCGGTTGGCATGATCGGCAGACTTAAGGTGCCTGATCCGGTCGCTACTCGATGGTGCTCGAACATGATGGACTCGTTGTGATCCCAGAGGACATACCCGAGTACTTCGGCTTCGGACTCCTGGTGAATGTCCATCCCTCCCATCTCAAGATCCTGCTCACTGGATGACGTGCCCGAGAAAGAGATTCTCAGGAGCGCACGCCCGGCGACTACGGTATCTCCCTCCACGACATACGTGAGGACGGAAGTCTCGGAACGCATGCCGGGGCCATCCTCGCCCTCGAAAGAAACGGTATCGACCCAGCTGTCGCCCATCATCGCGCCTATGCCGGGAAGGCCTGGGAAAAACATGTAGGCCAGGCTCAGGCCGGAGACCATCTGTGACGCCTCATCCGTGACCGCCGGCCTCTCTCCGATACTCACGGTGTTGCCGGTCCGTCCCATCACGAACGTCAGGTCGCCTTGCACCCCACTCTCATCGAGCTGAATCGGCGCGCCCACCGGCTGGGTAATCGAGGCCTCTAGGTCCTGGAGAGACATCGTCACCCCCACGCCGTCCGGAACCGAAGAGAACCCCACCGCGTAGGTGGCAACTCCAGACTGGTTCACTTCCATGCTCTGTCCCATGATCGATACGGAGACTGCCGTCGTGTCCCCGTGCTGGTATGTGAGCTTATTCGTGGCCTGACTTCCGTATGCCAGGGTGGGGGGACCCGGAGGGCCACCGCCGCAAGCGGCAAGAGAAAAGCAGAGCAGAAGAGCTGTAAAAATTCGGGTCTTCATCGATGATCTCCAGAGGGCAGCGCACAAGGATAGTGAAGACAGACGCCTTTCGCCGCTCGCCCCGCCCACACTCACCCTTGGCCCCAAATGGGACGACTGATATCCTGTTGCACTCCGTTTTAGGACCTGTACTAAGATACGGAGCGATAGTGACATCCTTGGCAGCCAGGTTTTCATGAGCTTACGTACGAATCCGGACAGAATTCTCGACAACATCGACCGTGCCCGTAATCGGGATGCGGAGAGCGCCGCTTTCAACGTCGAACGCCAGGCAGCGGGGCGGGAACTCGATTCCCAGATGCCCGACCTCGATGCGACGAATACGGAGCGAGCGAAGCGAATCTTCTCGATTCTCGAACGTGCCTACACGAAGGCAGCACAGAGAGCCGAGCTCGGCCGACTGGCCTCCCGCTTTCAGGCCGTCGGAGATATTCATCACCACCACGCCCGTGGCGACGTGAGTATCTCGATCCAGTATATGGATCACGAGCGCTATGACGACGTTGGAGTCTCCCCGTTCGAGATTCATCCGGTTGAAGTCACGGATGCCAAGAAGGAAACGAAGACCAGCCGGGCTGATGTGAACGCTCTCAAGGTTCTGAGAAAGGAACTCCGGGGTGGAATCTTGGCGGCCTACACCAAGCTCGAACCACGAGTGAAGGACGCGATTCGCGAGCGTGCGGATATGGGCGCGATCCAGGTCCAAGTCATGGTGGACCTCCGGCCGGGCGAGTAGTCACTAGGTAGCACCTGCTCGACGTTCTCGAGAACGTCGGCACCGGGCACACTAGGAACCTCTCGCGGCGCCGTAGCGGCGGGTCCCGGCGCGGGCCGCGCTTGCCTGACGTCGGACCTCTCTGATGTGTCAGCCTACCTGCTTGGAGCCGCCACCGGCTCCTGAGCGCGGGACAAAGGTGCCGTCCCAGACAGCCATCGCAGGGCCCAGCTCGGATACCGATCGTCGTGCATGGCTCGAACCTCACGCATCATGGGACAGTTACTCATCGACGACGCCGGGGTTAATCCCCATGACGTCGAGACCGCACTGTCATCCGGCCGTCAGCCTGGCGAGCGCCTCGGCGACACGCTAGTCCGGATGGGGGTCACAACACGTGATGCTGTGGCTCGCGCCCTCGCGTGCCAGTTGGGGCTCGACTTCACGGCGGGACCGCTGGAGCCGACCGAGACTGCGCGGAAGGCAATCTTCCCGAGTCTCATTAAGGCCCACCATCTTGTTCGCCTCGATATCGACAGCCGCCGGATACGGATTGCTCTCTTTGACCCGCTGAATGTCCGCGCCATCGATGACGTGCCGTTTCAGACGGGGTGTAGGGTCGAGTGCCTCGGAGGTCGCTCGCAGCGGCGTCGGCGTGTTGGAAGAACTCCTGGCCGATGACCGCATGGTCACAGCTGTCGTCAAGAAGGCCCACTATCAACGACGCTACTTGGCGAGCCTGCGGGAGACCCTTGTTGCTCTGGACTCCTTAGTCGGTGCGCTTGCCAAGCTTGCAGAAGGTGAATGACGCGAGGGCGGGGGCTCTCTAACAAGCGATTGCTACTGTCACGGGTTACCTGAATGGCAGCGGGCCACTCGCCTTCAGCTCGCGCCCCTTGTTAGCAAGGTGGCCGTGCAGCAGAATCGCGAGACGTTAGACCGCAACGCGGATCGGTCCTTCGGGTCTCCGCTATGGTTCGTGAACTTCTCGTTATCAGACAGCTCTTTCCCGTCTTCACTCCTCGGGTATCGCTAACGCCGCGCAGACAACAGCAGGGAGAAGCTACCTAGGTCGTAGCGCTCGATCTCGCCATCGACCTGCCCCGTCAGCCTGCCCTCCCGCAACGCTGTGACCGCCTCGCGTAACTCAACGAGTCGGGATGGATCAACCACAGGAGTATTGTGCGCCGGGAAGACTCTCGTAAGGCGCGGAACCAGGTCAGCGAGGCGACGGACCGATTGCTCGTACCGCTCAAGATCGGTCTCCGGCGCGAAGAGCCAGATCGGGCCTTCGTAGAACGAGTCTCCCGTCCATAGGTACCCGGCGTCGGTATCCAACAGCGCGATGGCGTCTGGCGTATGGCCGGGGATGTGGAGGACTTCGACCGTACGCCCACCGAGATCCACCCTGTGCCCGTCGCGGCCGACTTCGCTGATCGTCCAGGGTCGGGTGCGGTAACTGTCCTGACTGACTCCGGCGGGAAGTGGCCCGCACAAAGCTGCTGGCTCCAGCTCTTGTCGGACCTGCGCGTTAGCCAGCCCTTCCGCGCGGGCGCGAGTGAAATCGGTGTCCATCCCGAAGATCGTAGAGAACTCGGCATTCCCTCCGATGTGATCGAGGTGTGTGTGCGAGTTGAGCACGATGACGGGTAATTCCGTCAGCTGATCGACGACGTCCGAGATGGCAGCGATGCCCATCCCGGTGTCGAAGAGAAGCGCACGCTCGGTACCCAACACCAGGTATGAGATGACCTCTTGCCACTGCTTCGGCTCGTAGATCGCCAGCACTCCCTCACCTGCTTCCCACACCTCGAACCAATCAGACTCCACCGGCACACGGACCAAATCCGCGTAGGCCGCGCGGGGAAGGGCGGCACACCAATCCACCGAGATCGCCTCGTCGGAAGTCTCGCTCACCTCCTCAAGACTTGGCGGACGCTCGCCCGCGCCAAGACACCCGCAAACGGCGAGGCAAATACCGAGCCCTGACCAGGCGCGAGTCGTGGGCCGGGCCACCGTTGGCGATAGCGGAGCTAGTCCGAGTCTTGATGTGCCAGACATGATATCCCGGGGTTCAACGTCGGTAGTAGCGTGGATCCGTCGGCAACGAGGCCGGGTCGATCACCACCCCGGCCTTCATCACTCTCCAGAGCCTGCGGATGTTGGAGATGTCGGCCAACGGATCGGCGTCGAGGATCAGCAGATCTGCGATCTTCCCTGCCTCCACAGTTCCGACGCGGTCCAGGACTCCGGCTGCGGACGCTCCCGTCTTCGTAGCGGCGACAATGGCCTCGCTTGGCGTCATTCCGAGTCCGACCAGCCCTTCGATCGCGAGGAGTGTCCCCGTGCCAGGGTCGGCGAAGAACGGCACCGACGCACCCGCACCGGCCAGTTCCGGAATGCCCGAAGGAGCGTTGTCCGTGGCGATGGCGATTCTGCAGCCACCGCGGATAAGACGATGGTGATTCTCGCGCTCTCCGAGCACCTGAGCCCGGAGGTCACGGCTAGGGTTCTCCCGCGCCCAGCGCTCGAGCAGTTCCCGGTACTCAGGGACCCGATCGCGGATGTTCCGATAGGGCCACATCTCCGAGATCAGTTCCTCGGGCGAAGGCTCGCCGGCGCTGGCTCCGCTTCCCCTCGCCAGGAAGGCATCCGCCAGTGGGCCCCAGGTCATGTGGGAGAAGATCGCGCAGACCGTTCCACGCTCCTTAAGTACACGAATCACGTCGTCCGGGATGAGTTGATCCCCGGGACTCCCGGCGTGGGTGATGATGTCCGCGCCCGCCTCCGCCGCGAGCAACAGCCCCTCCACGCTCGACGTGTGCACATCGACCTTGAGTCCTCGTCGGTGCGCCGTCTCGACGATCGTTCGCTGCACCCTCGGCGAGAAGACGATATGGACGGGTGGGTCGGTTCCATGCGTCGTTGCAGCGTACTTGATGAAGTCCGGCCCGAGGTCGATGTACCGATCAACTCGTTCTGCCACCTCAGCCGGCGACCGAGTCGTCAGGTCCACACCGAGGTCTGCCCATCCATGGAAGTATTCGTTGAAGAGCTTCTGTCTATCGGTCAGGGGCCCACGGTCATGATGTGGGCCACCCCATCCGATGATGTCACCAGCAACCATCAGACGCGGGCCCACGATGTCACCGGATGTAATGAGATCACGAATCTCGAGCAGCGGGGGCAGCGGCCCGTACGTGTCACGGACCGTGGTAACGCCCGACTTGAGCGCCATCTGTGCAGCTTCGACGGCGTAGCCAAACTCAAGGATCGGGTTCTCTACTCCATACAGGAGCAGAGGAAAGAGGTCCTCATGAAAGCCCTGGCCCGTGATATGATTGTTGAGGTCGATGAAGCCTGGCACCACGAAGCGGCCCTGTCCGTCGATGACCTCCGCGCCCACTGGAATCTGCACCTGTGCCCGGGGCCCCACGAGCAGGATCTCTCCATTCTGGACCAGGACAGTCAGATCGCGAAGTGGCTCGCCACCGTGGCCATCGATCACCGTTGCACCGACTATGGCCGAGGTCTGCGCACCGGCTGGAGTGGGCATCGCCAACGCGAGGCAAACCGCGGCCGCCGCTACAGCAATGATCCGGAGGCGAGGGCGCGGCTGCACGAAGGAACTCCAATCGAAGTCCAGTCGCACCTGACTAGCGGCTGGGAACGGGCGATGATGGGATACTGATAATCCAACACAGCGCAAGCTAGCTCCGCCCGGAGGGTGGCGCACTGAGGATCCTGGGGGACGGCACCGATGGAAGAACCGGCGTCTACCAGATGCTCACTATCTCGGATGAAATGAGAGACGAGATATCGGCCGGAGGTTCGGCATCCCGCCTCCGACGCCTGTCCAGGGAAGCCAGCACAGGAACCCTGGAGTCGGACGCTCGACGTGCAGTAGCGGCGGGGCTCACGCTGCCGCATGAAGTGTCGAGCCTTCTGCTCGCCGAGGCCTCTATCGGACTCCCCTGCTCTCACTGCGAGGCGCGCGTCCCTTTCAGCGCGACCGGGTGCCCGCAATGTGGTCTCAGACGAGAGCGCAACTGCGTGTGCGGTCGACCGCTCGACAAGGGTTGGCGCTACTGCCCCTGGTGTATCCGCCTCGTGAGCAGGTGACCACGCGGACTTACAAGTCCGGGCGCCACTATTGGGATCCAGTGCCCCACCGGAATCATATCAGCCGAACGTCACCACCCGGGTGGTGAGCGACTCGATCCACTCTTCGTCGATCTCAACTCCGATACCAGGACCCGTCGGCACCTGCATCATCCCGTCGGACACCACGAACTCCGGGGACACGATATCACGAGCCCAGTACCGACTGCTAGCAGAGATGTCGCCAGGAAGAGTGAAGCCCGGCAGAGACGCCAGGGCCACGTTGTGCGCGCGGCCAATCCCGGACTCGAGCATCCCACCACACCACACTGGGAGTCCGGCGTCCTGCATCATGTCGTGGATGCGCCGGCTAACGCCGAGTCCGCCGACGCGGCCCGGCTTGATGTTGATAATCCGACAGCTGCCAAGCTCAAGGGCCAGCTCCGTGTCACCCTCCGACTTAATCGACTCATCGAGGCAGACGGGTGTCTCGATCTCTTCCTGGAGGCGCGCATGGTGCAGGAAGTCGTCATAGCGGAGAGGCTGCTCGATCATCGTGAGATCAAGTGCGTCGAGTTCACGGAGCCGAGCGACGTCAGCAAGCGTGTACGCCGAGTTGGCGTCTGCCATGAACTTTACGTTGGGGTAGGCGGCTCGAAGGCCACCGAGCATCTCGATGTCGCGACCCGGTTTCACCTTGATCTTTACGCGGGCATAACCGTCTTCGATGAAGCCAGCGACCTGCTCGTGGAGCGCCTCGTCCGTTGACTTCAGCCCCACGCTCACACCGACCGAGACCGCTTCGCGCGTACCGCCAAGCTTCTGAGACAGCGACACGCCATCGGCTCGCGCGGCCATGTCCCAGCCTGCCATTTCGACCGCAGCCTTGGTCATTCCGTGCCCTCGAATCCAGGACACAGGATCAAGAATCTCCTCCGGGCCCTCGACTTCACGCCCGACGATATTGGGGAGAATGTAGTCGGTCAGGATATGCCACGAGGTATCTGTCGTCTCATAGGAGTAAGCCGGGTCCGGGCCCGAGACGCACTCGCTCCAACCAACCAGCCCCTCTCCCTCGAGTGTGAGGAGGAGGACCCTGCAGTCTTGCATCCCTCCGCTCGAAATCTCGAAAAACTCTTTGAGGCGAAGTGGGATTTCGCGAAGCGTAGCGCGCTCGATTTTCATGTGGCTCCGTCCATGTGGACCGGTTTGTTTGGAAAAAGGGAGAACACCTCATCGACCTGGTCCCATCCGACGCGGAGGAGAAAGGTCGTGTTCCTGCCGTACGACTTGCTGCCAAGAATATAGAAGTTCGGCTCAGGATTTCTCAGAGTGTCCGCACCGTGGCTCTCTTGGGCCAGGCAGTCGGCCGACGAGTCCGAGAGAAGGGCGGAAGCTAACGTCATCGGGCCCGACGTAGCCCAGCACTCATGAACCTGAAGTTGCCGATACATCCTGTCGTCCCCGACCGACCCGGTCAGCGAGATAATGACATCCACGGTGACCATCTGATCGGCACCGAGGGACACGACGACGCCGTCAGTCGACGTGGTCAGCTCCTCGATTGAGCGGCCTAATCGTACATCAAAGGGCGAATCGTCACCGACCGCGAGTGCGAGGGACGTGCGCACGAGCGTGCCACGTGATCCAAGGGGATCGTCCTCAATCGCACTGAATGTGGGCGACGGATTCCGAATGATCCATGTAACACGAGTCTCAGGTTCAGCCTCAACAATTTTCGCCAGTGAGATCGCCGCCGTCTGCGCCGAGTGCCCAGCCCCCACAAGGAGAATTCGCAGACCCGCCCAGCGGTCGGGAGAGTGAGAGACCGAGCCGGTGTCAAAATCCGGGAGCTGTCGGATGATGTGCTCGTCAGCAGCTTTCTCCCCTGGCGCCCCTACTCCGCCCTTGCCTAGCGCATTTGGTCGGTCGTACGTGCCGGTACAGTCGAGCACGACGTCAGCGAACTCGATACGCTCGCTGCCTTTCGAGTCGCGGATAAGCAATCGGAACGGAGGTGCCGCGCGTGCCGCGGTACCGATCTCGTCGCTCTTCAGCAGTCCCTCACGCCCGATTTCGATGACCCTGCTGTCCGGACGCAAACACGGCCCGACGTCAGGCAACTCCGAGACGGGTCTCAACACCTGGTCGACAAGCTCAGTACCTGTCGGACACCTTTCCCCGGATGGAACCACTTGTCCCGAGTCCTCGAGAGCCTTCCGCATGCGCTCGGACACACTCATGTCCCAGTGCGTGAAGAGACGAACATGCCCCCACTGTCTCACATTGCTCGCAGCCTCCTGGCCCGCTTCGAAGATCCGAAACGATCGTCCGGCTGCGACGGCCGCGAGCGCCGCCTCGAGTCCGACAGGGCCGGCTCCCAGTATGGCGATCTCAGGATAACTCACTCGCACTCGGTTGAAGCAACCAGCACGTAGGTGGAGGCACGCTCTCCTCGCTCGAATTCTCTCACTTCGTAGCCACGACTCAGGTAGTACGTGAAAGCTGCGCGCGTAGCGTGCCGCCACTCGATCGCCAACTCGAGGTCATCTCGCATCAGAGCGGTGATGTCCGAAGGAATCGCCACCGCGACGCTTTCGTTCCTCGACAGCTCGTTCCGCACCGGCCTCAGGCGACCATCCGTTTCGACGGCTTCAACCGCGAACGGAACCGGACCCGCCTCGACCGGAGCGAACGAAGACCGACCATCCAGTCGCCCCTCGACTCGCTCCGAAGAGAGTTCCCACAGGGCGATGAACCGATCAGTGCCGATGCCTCGATGCAGCGGGGAGTCCGTATCCCCATACATGTTCTCTTCGTACTCCCGCACAACCGCACCCAGTCGGGTGAGGTTCAGGTGCGCATTTCGTGACTGGAGGGGGTCGAAGGTCCAGTACATCCTGTCGACGCCCACCTTCCTGACCCGATCTCTCTGATACGCCTTAAGTCGTCGCCCCAGCCCCGTGTCACGAAGCCCAGGCCGTACTGCAAGCATGTCCGACCAGTGCGCCAACTCCCCGCGACGCACACCCGTCATCCCGAACACAAAGCCCACCAGTTCGCCATGCGCATCGTAGGCGCCAGCAGCCACACCTCCGAGAATCTGGGCGACTTTCAGAATCGCTGGCGAGACCCTCTCCGAAAAACCGACACCCCACGTCGCCTCCTGAAGATCGACGCAGGCACAATATTCCTCGATCGAGGAAAAGTCGCGAATGGTATAGGGCTCCGTCACTTGTCCCCTCTCGATCCGATCGCAGGCTCCAGCCGCCGATAAAGGCTCCCGGAGATGTCGAAAGGAATCTCTTCGCTAGTCGGAACGAAGGGTTTCATCCCCAGCCTGTGACCCTCGAACATCCCGTGGCCAAGGTGCCTGAGAGGCAGGAGGTCTTTCGAGAAACACGACTTCGAGGTCAGCGCCCCAAAGCAGCTTCCCCCTGTCACCGAAAGCATAAGCAGGTCTTCGCCGAGCTCCTCGTGCGTACCGGCGGCTTCGGGCGTGGCAAAACGCCGGGCGACGGCTCCGACAAGCATATCTCCCGCCATGGACATGCACATTGGTCCAGCGGCGAGCTCGAACTTCTCCGCCTCGCCGTCCCTCGGTAGCACCTCAACCACGGCTATAGTCTCCCGTCCCCCATGTCGCTCTCTCCACGGGTTCGTATGGGAAAGGTCAAGCTGGCAGCTCCGCGATGCGCGTTACCGAACCGAACAGAACCGGACTCATGATTCGCCGTCCTCAGCCATAAATGCGGAGTTGTCGACCGGCGCCATAAGGAGCCGGGCCAAAATTGCGCATCGGTCGAGTGATGGATCGATGACGATGTGTTCGTGGTCAGCGTGCGCCCCATCCCCCACACAGCCGAGGCCATCGAGTGTGGCAGTAAAAAGGCTGGTCGTGTTCCCGTCGGAGCCTCCGCCTGCCAAGGTGTGATCCAGGTCAAATCCGAGGTCGGCTCCCGCCTCCTGAGCTAGCTCCCAAAGACGGATATTCCTCGCAGTCCGCTCCAGGGGAGCGATGCGGACGCCTCCACTGACTTCCAGACTGACGCCTGCTGTCACAGGTTCGGTCGCCTTGAGCAGCCGCTCAACCTCCCTGCCATCCTCCGACGTCACGACCCGCACATCCACCACGCAACGGGCGTCGGCGGCGACTACGTTGGGTCGAGTTCCGCCATCGATCAGTCCGACGTTCAGCGTACGGCCAAGTTTCGGCGCATTCAGTGCGTTCACCTGCTGAATGACGTGTGAGAGCTCAAGTATTGCACTGGCGCCCGCCTCGGGATCAAGCCCAGCATGTGCCGCTCGGCCTCGGACGACAATCTCGAACTGACCCACGCCCTTTCGGGCC
Organism: Longimicrobiales bacterium; assembly: GCA_028823235.1. Taxonomy (NCBI): domain Bacteria; kingdom Pseudomonadati; phylum Gemmatimonadota; class Longimicrobiia; order Longimicrobiales; species Longimicrobiales bacterium. Next base: position 48,171 of record JAPKBW010000012.1, read on the forward strand.
GTCTTGATAAGGCCCGACGGGCCCAGCGAGGGCTCTAGTACGAGGGCACGGCTCGCCTGACGCGCCAGGCGCCTGACATGTCGTTTTGAATCGGGGCTTCCCACTTCCTCGTCGGCGTTCACGAAGATCACCGGGGAGAGCGAAGGCTCGACGCCAAGGTCCCGCAGCGCACGCAAGGCGAAGATGATCTGGGTCAGACCACCCTTCATGTCGAGCGTTCCTGGGCCGTACAGCCTCCCTCCGTCAGTGTGGACGGGCATGCGCTCGAGCGTATGGAGCGGCCAGACAGTGTCACTATGCCCCATAAGGAGCTGGGTCGGAGCACCACGACGCCGACGCTTCGGCACCGCAAGTAAGTGGTTTCCACTCACTCGTCCGGGCACGATACGCACGTCGAAACCCAACTCCTCGAAGGCAGGGCCAATCAGAGCGTGAACGTCGCCTTGAGTCTCCGGATGGTCCGTTGGTGACTCAACTCGACACAATGTGGTGAGAAAGTCGACGAATTCATCTCTCATCCCTCGAACCAGGTCGAGTGTCCGTTTTCCGTCTTCCGTCGCCCGCGCCGGGTCATGTAGGATGCTCATGTCAGCGTGACCACCCACCATGGGAGGGGAAAGCAGGCGTCTCGATTTCTGTCATGCTCACTGATAATATCCTGCCTTTTCGTAGCTCTCGTCGAGAAGTTCGACTGGGTGCACGACAGCACCGGACTGTCCCTGGATGCGCAGGCCCGCCCCAATCTGCATCATGCAGCCCGGGTTCGGGGTGCAAGCGACATCCGCTTGCTCAGCACGGACTGCCTTAATTTTGTCTCCTCCGATCTGGCCGCCTAGGTCAGGATGAGTCATTCCATAGATGCCCGCCCCTCCGCAACACTCGTCAGCTTGCTGGACGACTCGCACCTCGACACCCGGGATCGCGGCAAGTACGTCGAGAGGCGCCGACTCGACCCCCTGAGCGTGCAGCAGGTGGCAGGGGTGGTCGTACGCGACACTGCACAACACCTCCGCGCCCCGACGGGGCCCGGCCACCGCCAGCAGTTCGGTTACGTCGCGTACTCGCTCGCTGAATGCACGTGCACGAGAGGCGTACACAGCGTCTTGCTCGAGCAGCGTGCCGTACTCCTTCATCGCCGCACCGCAGCCGGCTGCATTCACCGCCACACGATCAGTCCCAGCGGCCTCGAAAGCATCGATGTTGCGACGAGCGAGCCGCCTCGCACCCTCGAGGTCACCCCCATGCGCATGCAAGGCTCCGCAGCAATCCTGCCCCAGAGCATCACAAATCACGTACCCATTCGCGTATAACGTACGCGCTGTCGCGTCGTTGACCCGGCCGTACAAGCCCGCTTGAACGCATCCATGCAGCACCGCGACCGAGCCCAACTCGGCACTCGCATCGGCTTCGCCATTCCTCGCAACCGGCGGAACCACCAGCCGGCTTGAGGCGGTCCTCGAGTCCTCGCTGGCCGCCAGCATAGCCAGTGCGAGGCGCACGGTACCGAGCGCTCCCTGACTAGGAAGGACACGCACGCCGAAAGCGGCGAGCCCTGAGGCTCGCACCAGGCGACCTCCGAGAAAGAAGGGTCGTCGGATCCAGGCTGACCCCATAACCGTGAGGAGGGCCCGGGTCAGCACACTAGGGGGTTTCACATTAGTGGCGACGTCTCGAGCCAGCTCGAGAAGGGTCCCGTACTCGACCCCCGATGGGCACACGGGCTCGCAGGCGCGACACCCGAGACACCTGTCGATGTGCGTCTGAAAAGCTGTTGACGACGCATCGAGGCGCCCTTCCACGACAGCTTTCATCAGGTGTAAGCGGCCGCGCGGCGAGTCGTTTTCGTCCCCTAGACGATTATACGTCGGGCAAGCAGGGAGACAGAAGCCACAATGCACGCATGGCAGTAAACGCTCGCGTTGCGCGTCGAGTGCCACGGACAAGCGGTCAGCCGCGGACCCCGTTTCCGACGTGGTCTCGTGCGAGGCATTCATGCGGAACGTTGCCCGCGAGCCGGCCACATGACACCGGCCGGATCGAACGCAGTCCTTAGCCGATCAGTCAAATCTGCCTCGTCTGGCGACAGGCCACTCCCTAAGCCTGCCGAGCCATGCGGTCCCTCGGCACGAATAACTCGGAGCGCGCCCCCGAGGGCCTCCAGCTGCAGCGTGGCTCGGCCCAGGGCGTCGGGGTCGGTCCCGGCAAGCCCGATTCGCGCTCTGCCCGCATAGACGTCAACCAGAATCCCGACGGGGTCCAGCAAGCTCACCGCACCCAGGAGATCTGCGAGACGAGAAGGATAAGCCGAGACTTCGATACAGCACGGCGCATCCGCACCCCGATCCCTGATGTCAGGGAGGAGCGCGTTGGGGGTGCTGACCTCTTCGAATAGCTGGCCAACATGTGCCTCGAGCGTCGCACGATCGGCCGCGACCGTGGAAGGCGCCCCATGAAGCCTCAAGACCAGGCCGGCCGATCCGGCGAGCTTGGACGTTCCGTCAACGAGAACAATGGATGCCGGCATGACAGGAGCGGTCGTAACCCGCTGCGCGGCTTCTGCCAGATCGTCGATGCTCGACGCGGTGAGCGCCAGCACAAGTTCCACCGCAGGCTCGGGGTACGCCCGCAGGCAGACGGATGTCATAACAGCTAGAGTGCCTGCGCTCCCCACCATGGGCTTGATGAGGTCGTAACCCGCAACATTTTTCACGACCCTGCCACCCAGTCTGAGGACTCGACCGTCGCCGGTGACGACGGTCATCCCGAGAACGTGATTGCGAAGCTCGCCATACCCCATCCATAGCGACCCTGATTCCCCCAGTGCGACGAGACCGCCCAGAGATCGGTCCTCGACCCTGGGAGGATTGAACGGGGCCCATTGTCGGTTCTCGCGAAGCACTCGGTCTATTGTCGTGGAGGGAGTTCCGGCGCCCGCAGTGACGGTGAGGTCGGCTGCTTCATAGATCTCCACCCCCGACAGTCGGCTCGTGGACACTGCGACGTACGGATGATCCTCAGGCACCGCAGGCAAGCGGCTACCTCCACAGAACGGGAGCACGCCCACGGCTTCTCTGGAAGCCCACTTCATGATCTCTGCGACTTCGTCTGCTGAGGCCGGGGCAACCACGCTCATGGGCTCTGCGCTGAAGCTGGTCGCAGATGCCGCATCAGAGCCTGCTGTCACGGTTTCGGCCGACAGCGTGTTCTCCAGCGCCCGCACTCGCGTCACGTGGTGACCTCCAACACGGAGGATCCAGAACCCACCTCTGCAAAGGGGGGGGCAGCCTCCACTTCATCCGGCAAGACCTTCCCCGGATTGAACAGACCATCGGGATCGAAGACACGCCGCACACGCCGCAGCATGGCAAGCTCCTGCTCGTTGTGGACAAGGTCCATGTAGACACGCTTGTCTACACCTACGCCGTGCTCCCCCGTGATCGTCCCGCCGACGTCGACACACAGCTGCATGATCGCTTTCGACGCGGCCTCGACACTCGCCAGCTCATCGGGATCGTGGCGGTCGAAGAGCAGGTTGGGGTGAAGGTTCCCATCACCAGCGTGGAAAACGTTTGCAATCTTCAGTTGGTACCTCTCCCCGATAGCCGCGATCTGTGCAAGGACCTCAGGGAGCCGTGTTCGAGGAACCGTGGCGTCCTGGACGAGCAGGTCCGGTGCGATCCGGCCCATCGCACCAAACGCTTTCTTCCGCCCCTTCCACAGGGCGACACGTTCGGCCTCGGACGTGGCCCTGCGTACTTCACGAGCTCCCGCATTGAGGCAGCAGGCAGCTGCACGATCTGCGTCATCACTGAGCCCTGCCTCGGTACCATCGAACTCGATGACCAGAGCAGCGCCCGCATCAGTCGGGTAACCCGCGGCAAACACGCTAGCCTCTACCGCCTCGATTGTGGCACGGTCCACGATCTCGACTGCAGCGGGCAGGAGGCCAGAAGCCATGATCTCAGTCACAGCATGGCCAGCCGCCTCCATGGTGTCGAAGATGCCGAGGAGCGTCCGAACGCCCTGGGCAACCGGAAGCAATCGAACTTCGATCTCGGTCGCGATTCCAAAGCAGCCTTCGGAGCCGACGAACAGGCCAACCAGATCAAGTCCCCTTGCTGCGGCTCTACCCGCGCCCCCCAACCTGACAACTCGACCGCCCGCGAGCACGATCGTCAGGCCCGTCACGTAGCGGGCTGTCACGCCGTACTTCAGGCAATGCGGACCACCGGAGTTCTCGGCCACGTTTCCGCCCAGCGTACAAGTACTTTGAGAGGACGGATCCGGCGCGTAGTAGAGCCCAAAAGGCTGTGTCGCCTCCGTCAGCCGCGCGTTAATCACGCCGGGCTGCACGCGCGCCAGACGATTGGCCGTATCGATGGTCTGGATCTGATTCATCCTAGCAGTTCCGACGATCACGCCGTCAGCGGTCGGCAGCGCTCCCCCCGACAACCCGGTCCCCGCACCTCGAGGCACGATCTCGATGCCCTCGACGTGAAGCAGGCGAACGACCGCTGCCACCTCTTCGGTGCTGGCAGGGAGCACAACGGCTCGGGGTGTCACCCGGTACTGAGTCAGCCCGTCTGATTCGTACACCATCAATCGGTCTGCATCAGTAATTACGTGATCCGCGCCCACGATTTCTCGGAGCGCCGCGACGATACTAGGAGCCAAGGGACAAGTCATGACCGAGGATACGGTGGTGTAAAGCGGCAGGGCAACACGTGATGACTCAGCGCCGGACCCCGTTCACGTAGTCAATCAACGCGAACAGAGAAAGTCGAGCGGCACCGCGAACCGCTGCGGGTAGCTCGTCACGGTATACGGTGTCGAGAAGCTGCTCGATGTCAGCGTGCGGAGCCCGCGTCATGGCCTGTTCCACCTGAGCGATCCGGTCTCTGCGGTGAGCAGCAAACCGGGCCAGAGCCTCACCGGGATCCGTCAGCGGCGGACCATGAGTCGGGTAGAGCACATCCAGCTCTAAGGCGTGCAGCTTTTCGATCGATGCGAGGTAGTCGGCAACACAACCTGAATACTCCGCGACCCAGGTCGTATCTCCCTCACCCAAAACAAGATCCCCGGCGAAGAAGGCGCGCCGGACAGGCCAGTGGAAGCCCAGGTGGTCCTCCATATGACCGGGCGTGTGCACGGCGACAAGCGAGCCGTGATCTGTCGACGCCACGAAGCCGTCCTCAATCGGGATTGTCACACCCTCGACGCCGGCAGGCCCGTAGATATCCGCACCTGTAACGACCCCGAGGCTTCCGGCCGCAGCCGAGTGATCTGCGTGCCCATGGGTTACGAGAATACGGAAACTGCGGACCCCCGCCGCTAGGGCCGCCAAAGCCCGAACGTGAGTATCCACGTCCGGGCCTGGGTCGATCACAACCAGATCATCACTTCCGACCAGGTAGCTTCGGGTGCCGTCCAGTGTGAACGGTCCGGAGTTCCCCGCGTTCAGGAAGTGAGGATGCTCCGTCAGGGAGTCTCCCGTCGCTCCGCAGCCAGCTGCTCGGCCAGTTTGTCCGCCACACTGATCAGGGCGAGCTCGTCGTCCTCAGTGAAGGCGGCCTTTGTCTCGGAATCGAGGTTGATCTGTCCGAGAATGTCATCGCCAGCACGGATCAGAATGACCATTTCCGACTGGATATCCGGGTTGCACGCGAGGTAGTTCTCCTCAACGGACACATCCGGAACATTCAAGTTCGTGCGCTCGGCAACAGCTCGCCCGCAGATACCGCTACCTACAGGAATCTTAGCGTGATCGGTGGGCTCACCCACGTAGTTGTGCAGCCAGAGCTCCTCTTCCTTCAGCAGGTAGACCCCCGTCCATTCGAAGCGCTCATCTTCCGAAATCGAGCGCACTGCTTTGCGCAGGAGCGCGTCGGACAGATGCCCGCCGTCACGCATTTCCTGCAGTTCTCTGATAAGTGCTCCAGCGTCCACAAATAACTTCCAAATCATGAGGTTACACTCGGCCGGCGCGGTCCCGTCCGAACTCACAGCATCGGGTCGCCTTTCTGGCGAGCTCCATCCCTATGGTCGGCGCCTCTCCGGACGAGAGGGCATCCGCGGTCCCGACCTGCAGGGGCACGAACGGTAGAGCAGGCGTCCAACAGCGTCAACGGACCCCGAACGCCGAGAGCCGGAACCGCTACCGAGGAGTGAAATCGGTGCCAGGCCCGAGTTTGCGGACGAACGCCGCGATGAGGCTGGCCGTGTTGAAGAGATCTTCGATATGAACGATCTCGTTCGGGGAATGCATGTACCGATTCGGCACGGACACGAGGCCTGTAGGGACGCCGGAGCGGGTGAGGTGAATTCCGTCCGCATCTGTCCGGGTTGCTTTCGGTGAGGCCTGAATCGTATAGGGAATACCTTCTTCCTCCGCGACCGTCGCCAGCATTTCAAACACCTGATTGTGGGCGGCCGACCCACGACTGAGGACGGGGCCACCACCGAGATCATGCTCTCCGAGTTCTTTCTTCTCGATGTCTGGGACATCGGTGCTGAAGGTGACATCGACGACGATCGCCACGTCGGGGTTGACCGCGTAGGCACTCGTCCGTGCACCACCACCCTGATAGCCGATTTCTTCCTGGACCGTGGCCACCGCAGTCGCCGAAGCACAGGGCGCCTGCTCGTCGACCGAGATCATCCGAATCGCTTCGAGCACCACGAAGGCTCCGACTCGATCGTCGATTGCCCTGCTCGCGATCAAGTCGCCCGCCAGGCGAACCATGTCCTGGGCGATAATCATGGGATCGCCAACCCGAATGCCGAGACCAGCTATAGCGTCACGGTCAGAGGCGCCAACATCCACCCACAGCTTTCGTATCTCTGACGCCTTCGACCGCTCTTCTGGCTGTAGGAGGTGGATGGCCTTCTTTCCAACCACGCCCGGGATATCGCCCCCTCGAGAAAGCACGGTGACCCGCTGGCCCACGAGAACCTGAGGATCCCAGCCTCCGATCTCATCGATGTAGAGGAAGCCCTGTTCGTCGATGTGGGTTATCTGAAGGCCGATCTCATCGATGTGGCCCGCCAGCATGACAACAGGACCGTCCCCAGCGTTCACTGTCGCAAAGGAGTTGCCGCTGACGTCGACCCGTACGTCGTCCGCGAAGGTCTCAGCCTCCGCACGCCAGACCCGGGCCGCACGCGCCTCGAACCCCGACGGACCAGGGGCGTCCAGAAGCCGCTCCAGGAAGGAAATGTCTTTGCTCATGCCCAGAAGCTACCGAGTGGCAGGCGTCACTTCCATGCCGCATCGAGCCGGACTGAGACTCGACTGCGGCTCAGTTCGGGGCTTTCGCCGCAGCAGCGTGCAGCACTGTCGGGCCTGGTAAGCGTTTCGGCTGCCCCGGCTCTCTGGCCGCAGCCAGATAAAATTGTCGCAGTCTTTGAGGCGGCTGCGCTGCGATAGCTCGCGTTAAACCGCCGGCTGGAGATCTCGGCTTTGCCCCGTCAGCTACGCGTCGTCAGACTCGATTACGATGCCTTTCGACGGGTCCATTCCCGGTGGAGACGCGTCAGGAGGCCTTCGCTGAAAATCTTCAACACTACTCGCGCCGAACCCTCCCATTCCCCCGCCAAACGAGCCCATCGCCACAACCCTAACGGAGCCATCCGCAGCCTGCTTCTCCACGCTGGCCTGAATCCTCCGCTGTAGCCAGCGCCGGGTCGGCGGGAAGAGAAGAGAAAAGCCAGCGAAGTCCGTAAGGATGCCGGGAGTCAAAAGGAACGCTCCCCCGACCAGCACAGAAATTCCGTCGAGCATGGCTTGTCCGGGGAGCTTTCCAGTCGCGAGCTCTTTCTGGAACTGAAAGAACACGCGCATGCCCTCCGCACGTGCGAGCCAGGCCCCGGCAACGCCGGTAAATAGAACCAGCGTCAACGTCGGCAGGAGGCCGAACACCTGCCCAACCTCGATGAGAAGCATCAGCTCGAGAATGGGCAGGATGACAAAAAGGAGTGCGAGGCGGCCAAGTAGATTCATGACAATCCCTACCCTCAGATCGCGTCAGTGGGTTCAGTCATTCCATTCGCTAGCTACACACGACTTGAGTCAGGTCGGACTCCGCGTGAAATTCCCGACCATGGAGCAGACCTACTTCAGGAAGGGCTTCGGGCTCAAGAAAGAGCTTCGCCCCTTGATCGACGCCGAGTATCAGTCGGCGCTGGTTGAACGCATTCGATCCCGCGGCTATACGGATTCGTTTGGAGACATCACGGTCCGACTCGCTCAGGAGTTTGGGTTCTGCTACGGCGTCGACCGCGCAGTGGACTATGCGTATGAGACCGTCCACAAATTTCCGGACCGGCCGATACACTTGGTCGGAGAAATCATCCACAATCCGCACGTGAATTCGCGGATGACCGAAATGGGAATCAGCTTCATTTATCCCCAGTCGGACGGGATGTTTGATTTCTCAGCGCTAACTCCCGAAGACGTGGTCATTCTTCCTGCGTTCGGTGTCACGCTCCACGACTTCGACGAATTGAAGAGTATCGGGTGCGTCCTCGTCGACACGACATGCGGCTCGGTCCTCCACGTGTGGAAACGCGTCGAGAACTATGCGAAAGATGGCTTTACCGCCGTAATCCACGGGAAGTACACACACGAGGAATCACGGGCCACCGCCTCACAGGTCAACAAATTCGAAGGCGGGAAATACATTATCGTCCGCGACATGGCCGAGGGCGGACTGCTCTTCGACTACATCGCAAAGCGTCCCGGACATCTCGGCCGTGAAGCTTTTATCGAACACTTCGCCGCCAAAGCGTCACCAGGCTTCGACCCCGACCGAGACCTCGCTCTCGTGGGTGTCGCAAACCAGACCACGATGCTGGCCAAAGAGTCGCTCGCCATTGGCTGGAAGGTCCACGAGGCGATGGTCGAGCACTTTGGAGAAGAACACGCCTCGACACATTTTCGCTCCTTCGGCACGATTTGCTCGGCGACGCAGGAACGACAAGATGCCGTCGCCGAGATGATGGACGCGCCACCTGAAGTCATGCTGGTGATCGGTGGTTACAACTCGTCGAACACCAACCACCTGGCGCATCTCTGCCGACAGCATACGACGACCTTTCATGTGGAGGACGCGTCGTGCATTGACGTGGACACGGGTGAGATCCGGCACAAGCCAGAGATCGACCCGACCACGCCTGAGGTGATTGCCAGCGACTGGATCCCTGAGGGTTCTTTCACACTGGGAATCACTGCGGGGGCGTCGACTCCAAACAACAAGATCGGCGAAGCAGTTCTGAGAATCCTAGAGATCCGGGGAATAGACGCGTCTCTCGAAACGCAGAAGGGGCAGCCCGCCTAAGGGCCGCCCTTCTATTCATCCTAGAGAGCCGGACCTGGCCCTCGGACCCGCTTAGTCCTAGATCTTCAACGGGTCGATGAAATCCTTCTGCTCTTCTTCGGTAGGATCGCGCCCGAGGTGCTCGGCGTACGAAGGCGTGTCCGGGGACAATCTCAGCCACGAGGTCCCGGCCTGACCCAGGATCCTTCCCTTGTAGCGAATTCCTCTACATGTGGATGGCACGACCCAAGGCGGCAAGGGCTCCCTCGGCCACACCCTCGGACAAGGTCGGGTGTGGATGCATTGCCTTCTCGAGTTCTTCGACGGTCGACTCGAGGTGTCGCCCAACGACGAATTCGGCGATCAGCTCTGTCGCATGCGGTCCGACGATATGGGCTCCAAGAATCTCCGAATACTTCTTGTCCCTGATGATCTTGATGAACCCGTCGGTGTGCCCCGCTGCCACGGCCCGACCGATGCCGGCCCAGGGGAACTTGCCGACCGCATAGTCGTGACCAGCCTCCTTCGCCTGCTCCTCCGTCAACCCCACCGATGCTACCTCGGGGTGGCAGTACGTGCAGTTCGGGACGTTTGTGTAGTCGACGGTGTGGTGCCCCTGGCCTGCGATATGCTCAACACAGACGATCCCCTCGTGTGACGCCTTGTGCGCGAGCAGCTGCCGGCCGGCCACATCGCCGACCGCGTAGACGCTTGGCACATTCGTCCGAAGCTGATCATCTACCAAGATAAAGCCGCGCTCGTCCGTCTTCACCCCGGCACTGTCGAGGCCGAGGTCTTCGGAGTTGGGCACGCGGCCAACCGCGGAGAGGACATAGTCCACGTCAAGCGTTTGGAACTCGCCCTTCTTGTCCTTGAACGTGACAGTGACACCGTCGGCCTTGATCTCGGCGGTCTGGAAGAAGGCCCCGGTGTGCACGTCGATCCCGCGCTTCTTGTACGTCCGCTCCATGAGCTTGGAGACCTCACCGTCTTCGAGCGGCAGAATCCGGTCGAGCGCTTCAACGACCGTGACCTTCGTGCCGAATGCGTCGTAGACGTCAGCGAACTCCATGCCGATGGCACCGGCGCCGACAATGAAAAGGGACTCAGGCGCCTTCGTCTGCATGAGAGCACCGGTCGATGACCAGATGCGCTCTTCATCAATTTTCAATACAGGGAGATCTCTCGGGCGAGAACCTGTCGCGATCAGTACGCTGGTGGCAGCATGCTCGGTCTTCGTGCCATCCGCAGCCGTTACTTCAATTTTTCCAACACCCTTAAGGCGGCCGCGGCCCATGAGGGGCGTGACCTTGTTCTTCTTGAAGAGGTGCGAGATCCCGTTGGTCATCTGCTTGACCACCCGGCGGCTACGCTCCTGCGCAGGTGCCAGATCGAACGTGACCTCCTTCGCCATGATGCCATGTTGTTCGCCGTTCTTCATCTCGTTGACCAACAGCGCGCTGGTAAGCATGGCTTTCGTGGGGATACAACCAATGTTCAGACACACGCCACCAAGGTCTGCGTCTTCGACGCAGGCGACGTTGAGGCCCAGCTGCGCCGCGCGGATCGCCGCGACGTATCCACCAGGACCACTCCCTAGGACAATCAGATCAAACGAGTCGTTGCCAGCCAACTGTGCCTCTCTTTATGGTCAGGATCCCAATGGATCCAGTCTTTCTTGAAGATTCGCGTCCACGAAGGTAGACGCGGGCTCACAGACGGTAAAGATAACGCCGCGCTGCGGAGACCATGATCTCATGGTGCACACCTGACGCCAATGAGAACTTGTTAGTATGCAATCACTAAACGTCGCTTTCGTGGTTCAGGGCGAGGGCCGCGGTCACATGACCCAGGCGCTGGCCCTCGCGGCCTTCTTGCGGGAGGCTGGACATGAGGTCTCGACGGTGATGGTAGGCCGCAGCCCGTGGCGGACCATCCCTGACTACTTCGTAGAAGGGATCGCGGCAGACATCGAGGAATTCGACGCGCCGACACAGGTGCCCGCGGCAGACGGTCGGGCCCTCTCAGTGCCTCGAACGATCGCGGATGTAGCTCTTCGGAGCCCTGGATTCATCCGTTCGGTCCTCCGCATCGCAGAAGTGACGCAGGGCGCCGATGTCGTCGTAAATTTTCTCGACCTCATGGGTGGGGCTGCTCGAAAGCTATTCCCCAGCCGTGTCCCAGCCCTGGCGGTAGCCCACAACTTCGTCTTCCTGCACCCAGATCTCGCGGGTGCGCCAGGTCCAGATCCCCTACGGAGATCCGTGCTGGCCTACGCTCGCGCTACCGCGTCCGGTACCGACCGCCGGATCGCACTCTCATTCGCACCGCTGGCCAATCGACCGGACCTAGGCCTCGAGGTCGCCCCTCCGCTCCTGAGGCCTGGCTGGGAGGATCTGCGGTCGTCGCCAGGGGACTATCTGCTGGCATATGCCCTGAACGCTGGCTATGGGGCAGAGCTGTCCGCCTGGTCTGCAAAAAACCCGAACGTCGAGGTTCACTGTTACCTGCAGGACGGCGAGGCTGCCCTCCCTGCCGGGAGTCCGGCCACATTCCACGCACACGGCCTAGATCAGACCGCGTTCCTGTCTCACCTAGCCGGATGCCGTGCGTATGTCGGGTCCGCCGGCTTCGAGTCGATATGTGAAGCACATCTGCTCGGGAAGCCGGTTCTCGCGGTTCCAACCGAAGGGCAATTCGAGCAAACCCTCAACGCGTGGGATGCGGAGAGGGTCGGCGTGGCCCGAGCGGGCTCGTATGCTGCCCTGGACGATTTTTGGCAATCTCCACCTACCCCTGGTCAGGAGGCGGTGGACGGATTCCGCCGCTGGCTAGCGACCGCGCCAGATTTTTTCGTCGACGCAGTCCAGCGCACGTCCCATACTGCTGCCGGTGGTGGACCCGGATGAGGCGGAATGTGTGGCGTTGTTGATTTCAGAGCTGAGCGGTCGGCGTGGGACCGCACGATTCGTAGACGTTCCGTGGAAGATTCTCACCGACCAACCAAACTGGATCCCCCCGCTTCGGGCCGTGGTCCGTGACGGCCTCGATGATCGGAAAAACCCTTTCTACCGAAATGCCGACCGGGCGCTCTTCATTGCTGAGCGGGACGGAGTGCCTGTAGGCCGCATCGCCGCGATCGAGAATCGCGCACACAATCGTCACCACAAAGACCGGGTCGGATTCTTCGGGTTCTTCGACTGTGCGAACGACACTGAAGCGGCGACGGCACTGTTGGGCCGAGCAGAACAGTGGCTCGCTGCGCGGGGGCTCGACGCTGCGCGCGGCCCTGTCAGCCCCTCGATGAACCACGAGTCGGGCTTGCTCATTGATGGGTTCGATACGCCTCCCGTGCTCATGACCCCGTGGAACCCGGACTGGTGCGAGAACCTCATCGAGGGTGCGGGATATGTGCAAGCCCAGGACCTCCTCGGCTACTACATCCCCGCCGAGGGTGAACATTCGGTGCCGGATCGACTGCAACGTCTAGCCGAGCGAACAGCCAAGCGGACCGGCGTCACGTTCCGGACGCTCAATGTCGACGTGCTCGAGAAGGAGGCTCGTAAGGTCCTCGACCTCTACTGCGACGCGTGGTCCGGCAACTGGGGGTTCGTGCCACCCGCATGGGACGAGTTCTGGCATACGGCCAAGGACCTCAAGTCCGTGCTCATGCCCCAGTTCTCCTTCGTTGCCGAGGTCGACGGAGAAATGGTGGGCTTCATGATGCTGGCCCGTGACCTGAACAAGGTGCTCCAGACGATACCCTCCGGGCGGCTGTGGCCGACAAACATCGTCAAGCTCCTGCTCGGGCTCCCGAAGGTGCAGACAGGTCGAATCGTTCTCCTCGGCATGCGATCAGACTATCGCCACCGTGGACTGTTTCCGCTGTTCGCTTACGAAGCGGCCCGCCTGGCGCAGGAGATCGGATTCAAAGGAGCGGAAGCCTCATGGATCCTCGCCGACAATGACGCGCTCATCGCCCCGATGGAAGCGATGGGCATGAAAGCCTACAAGCGCTGGCGGATCTACGAGAAATCGTTGTAGTGCCAATGCTCCGACTCGCCTAGCGCTCCCAGACAACCCGGCCACCCAGCATCGTCAAGTCGACCTCCATCGTCTCCAGGCAAGGGTCGGGACACGTCACGTAGTTCGCAGCCGTTACGACCAGGTCAGCAAGCATTCCCGGCACGAGCGTACCGCGAGTGTCTTCCGTGTACGTGAGCCACGCGTATCCCTCAGCCATCGCGCGAAGCGCTTCTTCCCGGGTCACCCTTTGATCCGGACCCGATACACCGGCACTGATCGTGCCGCGGGTCGTAAAGTGATGGAGCACCCACCACGGGTCGTACGGTACCACTGGTGAGTCAGTCCCCAGTGACACCGGAATTTCTGCGTCGATATAGGCCCGCAGCGGTGTCGTCCACCCGGCCCGATCTGCACCCCAATACTCCACCAGACTCGGTGCCGCAAGGTAGAGATGGTCCTGGGCAGAAACCCCGACGCCAAGAGCCTTCATTCGTGGAAAATGATCTTCTCGTGGAATAAACCCATGCTCGACAATCCATCGTTGGTCGGCGATCGACCGCTCGTCAGCTGCGATTTCATATGCATCGAGTACCAGGTCGATCGCCGCGTCGCCGACAGCATGTGTCGCGACACGCCATCCGGCATCCTGCAGGGCAAGCACCGACTCGATGAAGGGCTCTCGGGGTACGGTCTGAAGTCCAAAAAAAGCGCCGCCCTCCCCCCATGGCTCCTCATACGCCTCCCGCATGAGGCCACCCTCGAAACCACCGTCGACACCGAGCTTCACCCCACCTAGACGAAGCAATCCTGCCGCATCAATCTCATCAGAAGGCGGGGTCGCGGGTGGCGACGGCCAACTCGCCATGGCCTCTTCAAGAGCGCCCGGCGATCCTGATCGTGGGGCGCGCAAGAGAAATTCGACACGCATTTCGAGGCGGCCTTCCGCCTCGAGTGATTCGATCATCTCGAACTGCTGGGGAGAGCCGCCGGGATGGCGGACGCTTGTCAGTCCCCGTCTGGAGAGAACGGCGTACTGGTCTACCAGCGCCACTTTCTGCTCCTCGACCGACAGTACTGGCGGCGACGGAAGTCGCACAGGGTCCTTCGCCCGATCAACGAGTTCTCCGTTCAGGCGCCCGTCCTCGTAGCGGCCGATCCGTCCGCCCGGGACATCCCGCGCATCGCGAGTGATTCCCCACTTCTCCAGGGCACGACTGTTGAGGATGTACTCGTGACCTCCACGAACGACGACCAGCGGGTGGTCCGGTGCGGCACGGTCCAGCTCATCTCGGTACGGCAACCGTTGCTCCGCCAACTGGCCCTCGTGCCAGTCGGAGTTGGTTACCACCACCTCGCCGATGGGGGTCTCGGCAGCTCGAGTAGCAATCAGATCATACACATCCTGAAGCGAGCGCGCCCTCGAGAGGTCGACGCCCAAACCGCCGCCGATGGAGTGCAGGTGGTTGTCAGTGAGGCCCGGCACCACCGACCGGCCGTCGAGTTCAATGACGCGGGTCGCCGGGCCAATCCACTCGCCGACTTCGGCATCGGTTCCCAGTGCCACAACACGATCCCCGCGGACCGCGATCGCCTCGACTACCCCCTCCGCACCAAGGGACACCACAGCACCCCCAGCAAGAACAACGTCCGCGAAGCGCTCGTCGTTCGGCCCATCATTCGGCACACACGCGGTGGCCAGCACCAGTCCAAGGAGCAGTCGGGTGCGCAGGGTCGTGGTCATTACATACCATCCACAGCGTTGGTGGAGCGTTTTTGATTCTTGTGAAGATCTTCGTAATACAGAGGAATGGATAGGCAGGAAGCGGTGATGGGTATGGCGGTGGGATAATGATTCTGGCTCAGCCGGCTTCGGTCGACGCACAGGTTCAGGCCTCTGGCAGGAGGGTCCAGCGAGTTCAGCCAGTTGATCGGCATACGCCCGGACGAATCATGTCATGCCGACATGGAGCAAGAGGAACGGCAACCAGGCTGGACCGAGCAGGCCCAAAGGGTAGATATCGGAGTCCGGAAACGCCTACAGCAGAATCGCGGTCGGCTCCTCGAGCATTCCTTTCAGGGTCTGCAGGAAGCGCGAGCCCTGTGCCCCATCGATCACCCGATGATCACAGCTCATCGTGATACGCATCCGAGGACGAACGACAACCTCTCCATTCACGACTACGGGCATCTCTTCGATGCCGCCCACCGCAAGAATGGCGGACTCAGGCGGGTTGATGATTGCCGTGAACTCATGGATACCGAACATCCCCAGATTCGAGACCGAGAACGTCGCACCGGTGTACTCATCAGGCATGAGCTTCTTCTCCCTCGCACGACCAGCGAGCTCTTTTACCTCGGACCCGATCTGGGCTAGGCCCTTGAGGTGAGCGTTCCGCACGATCGGCGTGATCAGCCCGTCCTCTACAGCGACGGCGACGCCGATGTGAATCGCATTGAAGCGACGAATGAAACCGTCTTGCCACTGGGCATTGCAGTTCGGGTGCTGCCGAAGCGCTCCGGCCACCGCCTTCAGCACGATGTCATTGATCGAGATCTTGCCACCCTCCCGTTCGAGCATCGCGTTGATGCTCTTTCGGGCCTCCATCACGCGGGCCATGTCGATGTCCATCGTGAGATAGAACGTCGGGACAGGTCCGATCGAAGTGACCAGACGCTTCGCAATTGTTTTGCGCATCTGCGACGTCGGCACGTCTTCGTACTCTGCCTCATTCGGCGTCCATGCCGCGACCACAACCGGCGACGAAGCCCTCACACCTGCGGCCTTCGCAGCCTCGACATCGCGCTTCACAATCCGGCCAGCCGGACCAGAACCCGCGACGCTCGACAGATCGACACCCATCTCTTCAGCCAACCGTCGGGCCAGGGGTGACGCCTTCACTCGGCCACCCGTTGCCACTGGCACAGCCGGGGCAGGTGCGTACTCAGCGACAGGGTGCGCAGCTACGGGTGCTGCCGCAGGCTCAGCGTTCACGGCCACTGGCGCGGAGGCCGCTTCGGGAGCCACAGGTGCTGCGACACCTCCGCCACCGACACCCTCGACCCCGGATATGTCCTCTTCAGCTCCCGCAATCACACCGATGATCGCACCGACTTCAGCGGTGCCCCCGGCTGGCAGAAAGATCTTCCGAAGGACGCCGTCGCCACGAGCGACGAGCTCCATGGTCGCCTTGTCCGTCTCGATCTCGGCAAGGATGTCACCGTTTGCGATCTCATCGCCCTCAGATTTGAGCCACTGTACCAGCTGGCCTTCCTCCATGGTCGGAGACAGCGCTTCCATATGGACTTTCGTGGTTGCCATCTATCGGCTCCCAACGCTCGCGCAGGCGAGCAAGATCGTGTGCATTAGCGGTAGAGGACCTTCTTCACAGCTTCAATGACGCGGGCGACTGACGGCTTCGCGAGCATCTCAAGATTCTTCGCATACGGCATCGGTATGTCGGCCTGCGTCACACGCAGTATAGGCGCATCGAGGTAGTCGAACGCCTCTTCCTGGATCATCGAGACGATCTGCGCACCTGTACCAGCATATGGCCATCCCTCTTCGAGGTAGACCAATCGGTTCGTTTTCTGTGCCGTTTCAAGAATCGCGTCCATGTCCAGCGGACGAATCGTCCGCAGATCAAGAACGTCTGCCTCGATGCCATCTTTTTCGAGCTTGGCAGCAGCCTGAAGGGCGACGTGGATCATTTTTCCATGCGTGATGATCGATACATCGCCACCCTCACGCTTCAGATCCGCAACGCCGAGAGGAATGATGAAGTCGTCATCCTCCGGCACTTCGCCCTTGATGTTGTAGAGGAGCTCACCTTCCATGAAGGCGACAGGGTCATTGTCCCTGATGGCCGCCTTCAGGAGGCCCTTCGCATCAGCGGGCGTGCCCGGAGTGACAACTTTGCAGCCGGGCGCATGGGAGTAGTAGGTTTCGCACGCTTGGGAGTGCTGAGCCGAGAGCTGCAGGGCTGCACCCGTAGGCCCACGGAACACCAGTGGCATCGGGAACTGCCCCTCGGACATGTAGAACATCTTCGCGGCGGAGTTAATCACCTGATCGATCGCCAGGAACGCGAAGTTGAAGGTCATGAACTCGACGACGGGCCGAAGACCCGCCATTGCAGCCCCAACGCTGAGACCGGTGAATCCAAGTTCACTGATTGGCGAGTCGACCACTCTCTGATCGCCGAACTCCGCCAGTAGGCCCTTGGACACCTTGTAGGCGCCGTCGTACTCGGCGACTTCCTCTCCTATCAGGAACACATCAGGGTCACGAGCCATCTCTTCGCGCAGGGCTTCGTTCAGCGCCTCGCGATACGTAATAACCGCCATCAGTGGGCCCCTTTCGATTCGTCGCGCCCATCAAAGAAGAGCCGTCCATTCGGATTGATCTCCGCCCACACGTTCCGGTAGAGCGCTTCCGGACTCGGCACCGGGGAGGCCTCCGCAAAGTCGGCCGCTTCCGATGAGATCTGACGAGCTTCTGCGTCCATCTCTTCGAGGGCCGCCTGGTCGAGCGCCCCCGCATTCATCAACTGATCCCGAAGGATCGCTATGGGGTCCTGTTCGGTCCTTGCCTTCTCGACCTCTTCGTTCGATCGGTAGGTCCCGGACACGGCGTCGGACATCGAGTGGCCTCGGAACCGATACGTCTGAAGGTCCACGAACTGGGGTCCGGCGCCGCCACGCACCTTGGCTGTGATGTCACGGAAGAAGGCGTAGGTCTCAAGCACATCCTGACCATTCACGACGTGAGCGTCCATACCATATGGGACAGCCTTGGCAGACATATCCGTCTCTGAGACCCGGGAGAACGCAGTCCCCATGCCGTATTCGTTGTTCTCGACGACGTAGATCGCTGGAAGACCCCAAATCGCAGCCATGTTCAGCGCCTCATGGAAGCCTCCCTGGTTTACGGCAGCATCACCCATGAAGACGATGACCACGGAATCTTCGCTGCGGTATTTGATCTTCCACGCGATGCCGGTCGCGAGCGGAACCTGCCCGCCGACGATGCCGTGGCCACCCATGAAGCGGCACTCGGCATTGAAAATGTGCATCGAACCGCCCTTCCCCCCCGAGGCGCCGTCGGCCTTACCATACAACTCGGCCATGACTGCATTAGGAGACACGCCCTTGGCAATCGCCTGGGTGTGCTCTCGGTAGGCGCTCATCACATAGTCGTCGTCGCGCAGCGGCTTGATGCTTCCGGCAGCGGCAGCTTCCTGACCAATATGGACGTGGCAAAAGCCGCCGATCTTTCCGATTGCATACCCCTCCTCGGTCTTCTCCTCGAAACGCCGGTACAGCAGCATATCACGCAAAAGCTCGAGGCCGAGCTCTTCACTTACTCCGTGCTCCGCGAAGGGATCGCTCTTCTTCTTCCGAGCCTTCGTTTTCGTATCTGCCACCTCAAACTCCCTTCATCGCTCGGCCAGGCCGGCCGAGTTCTAGCTGAACGAGATCCAGACGGACCTCGGCGGGGGCGGGAATGTCCGCCTCCATAACATTTTTTATGGATCCAGGCCCACCAGCTTCCAGTTCGCGGGCTTGTTCCTTCGCATGGTAGCTCGAGCGCACGAGGGCACCCGACTCAACATGCTTGAATCCGTACTCCTCTTCACCAACACGCTTCCATTCGATGAACTCGTCTGGCGTCACCCAGCGAGCGACGGGAATGTGCATCGGAGAAGGTCGCAGGTACTGCCCGAGCGTGAGGATATCGACGGCAGCCTCGCGCAGGTCAATCATCGCCTGTCGGATCTCAGCATCTTCCTCGCCCATGCCTAGGATGATGCCCGTCTTGGTGAGCATATCTGGCGCGATGCCCTTCACTGCACCGAGATAGGAGATCGACCGCCAGTACCGCCCCCCTGGTCGGACATCGGGGTGTAGCCGCAGGACAGTTTCCAGGTTGTGTCCGAGAATCGCGGGGCCCGAATCAATCACGGTTTTCAGCGCGGCCTCGTCTCCCTTGAAATCGGGAATCAGGACCTCGACGGAGCAGCCCGGCATGGCCTCATGTATGCGGCGGATCGTCTCAGCGTAGATCCGCGCGCCCCCGTCGGGCAGCTCGTCGCGATTCACGCTTGTAATGACGACGTGCTCCAGTTCCATCTTCTGGACAGTCTCGGCAACTCGGCGTGGCTCATCTTCGTCGAGCGTCGTCGGCATACCGTGCGCGACACCGCAGTACTTGCAGGCGCGCGTGCAGACGTCGCCGAGAATCATAAACGTGGCAGTTCCGTCTTCCCAGCACTCCCCGATATTCGGACAGCTGGCTTCCTCACATACAGTGTGAAGACCCTCGGACCGCATCATCTTCTTGAGGCGGAGGTAGTTGGGGCCACCCGGTGAGCGAACCTTCAGCCAGGACGGTTTGCGCGATCGAATGTCGATCGTCTCGAGCCCGTCGTGGGCTCGTATCTTCGAGGTACCCTTCGGCTTCACGACCCCGGTGTTCTTTCCGGTAGGCGCGTATCCCTTGGGGGCGTCAGACTTTATGCTCACGGGCTTCTCACCGATTCGAGCGAGATCAGTCTGCCGAGTTTCCGGCAGAGCTAAGAAAAAAGCCCCACTTGGCAGGGCTCACAAGGCCAAGGTGATCCTTAAAGGGGAAGCTCGTGCAGACCGCTTAGAATGTGATCGCGAGCGACCTCCGGGTCATCGGTCACACACATGAGGTCAATATCGTCAGCAGCGAGCTTTCCTTCGGCGGCCATTGTGTTCCGAATCCAGTCCAGCAGACCAGTCCAATATTCATTACCGAAGAGCACCACTGGGAAGTCCCGGACCTTGTGGGTCTGGATGAGCGTCAGTGCCTCAAAGAGTTCATCCATGGTTCCGAACCCGCCAGGGAAGATGACAAATCCGCACGCATACTTCATGAACATCATCTTTCGGACGAAGAAGTACCGGAAGTCGATGGACACATCGAGATATTCATTCCCACCCTGCTCGAAGGGCAGCTCGATGTTGCACCCCACGGACTTTGCTCCGGCCAGCCGCGCGCCTTTGTTCGCAGCCTCCATGATGCCTGGCCCACCGCCGGTGATCACAGCAAAGCCTGCCTCACCAAGCAATCGAGACGTCTCAACGCAAGCCTGGTACATCGGATCTTCAGGTTTCGTGCGAGCCGACCCAAAAACTGAAACGGCAGTTCCAATAGAGTGAAGTTCGTCAAATCCCTCAACGAATTCACCCATGATCCGGAATACGCGCCACGAATCTTGCCCGAGGCTCTCACGCCCAAGCATCCGCTCGTCCTCTGTCTCGCGCTCATGCGGGAAGGGTTTGCTGGGATCTGCTCCAGGGTCGAACGAGTCACCCATGGGCCCTCTGCTCCGATCTATGCCGTGAGTTTGCGACAAACCATTTTCCCGATCGCATCAATGCTTGCTGGTGCGTCTCGGGCGGGCTCCATGCGAGCTTCCTTCGAATCTCAAGAGAGGGATAAGGGTTCTCTCCCAACGCGAGCCGCGCCACCCTTTCCAAGGGAAGGTGCTTGGCTCCAGGTGTTCCGACTCCCAGGGTGGAAAGCAGACCGACGGCCCCTCGCACGACGCCCGCAGGAATACGTACGAACCTGGGCTGCCTTCCCAAGCCAGCGGCGAGCCACTGGAATAGCTGCCGTTGCGTAAGCGCTTCATCGCGGCCGACATCGTAGGTCACCCCACCCTCACCGTCCTCGAGTACGAGCCGAATGGCCTCCGCCACATTTCCGGCATACACGATTGGAAGTGTGTTTTTCCCCGAGCCAAACATCGGCACGAGAGGTCGGCAAACAATATCAGCTAAGGCGGGAATCATAAGTCGATCTCGCTCCCCGTAGACAGCGGACGGCCGTAGAATGGCGAGAGCGAGACCTTCCTCCGCCGCGACCCGTCGAGCCGCGACCTCAGCCTCCCGCTTTGAGCGAGCGTAAAGATCATCTTTCGGGATCGCGGTCTCGATCGAAGCCACTTCATTCACCTCTCCGTCGACGGTGCCATAGACGGCAACGGACGAGAGATGCACCGCGCAGGGGATGCCCGCCCGAGCACTCGCACGCAGAACATTCTCCGTACCCTCAACGTTGACAGCACAAACCGTCGGCCAGTGCCCGTTCGCGTACACGAGCGCTGCTGCGTGCACGAGGTGTGTGCAGCCGGCCATGCCGCCCGCGAGGCTGGCCGATCCGTCCCGCACGTCACCATTAACGATATCGCACCCGTGCTCTGAGAGCAGCAGGTTATCCGCCCCCTTGCGACACAGGGCAACAACCTCGTGAGCACGAGCCCGCAGGTGAAGGGCCAGATGCGACCCAACGAGTCCCGTACCGCCAGTCAGGTAGACGCGCATCAACCCGGCTATCTCGAGGCCAGGAACTGCTCCGCGTCTTGCATCAGGACGACAACGATCTGCGAGTGCATGTCGTACTCCTCTAACGGCCTCTGACTCTCCTCATCGAAGATGACGAGAATCTGTCGATAGTGCGTCTCCGCCTCATCCAAAAGACCTAGTTCGATGGCTGCCTCAGCAGCGGCAGCCAGGCCAAGTAGGTGATTCGGATCTCGCCCAACCACCTCGAGCGCTACGTCGAGCGCAGCCTCAAGGTTCATCGCTGTGCGATTCAACATCGACAGATGAAAGAGACCGTCCAGTGTGAGAGGGCGCGCACGCTGGTACGCGGCGATCGCCATAGGCATGAACTGCTGAGCAGCCGCCGAGTCGCCGGCAGAGATGGACGCCATGACACGATTGAAGAGTCGATCTGCCGCCTCGACAGGCGTCATGTTCGAAATGTCCGGCGGGGCTCCGGTCCCGGGCGCCCCACCCACGGTCGCCGCCCCGGATGACCCGATCGTTGGTCCGGCCGCGGGACCCGGGCGTACCATCTGGAGGCCGAACATGAAGATGACCGCAAACATTGCCACTCCTGCGATCCACCACGGAAGGCTCTGCCCACCGGGGGGCTCCGCTACCGCCCCCAGTGCGTCCGTCCGCTTCGCAGCAGGCGCACTGGTCGTTCCAGGGGACACTCCACCGGCTGATGCCACAGGAACGCCATCCGCCTTCACTCCGCATTCGTTACAGAACTTACCACTCGCAGCAATCTGCGAGCCGCACTGGTTACAGAACTGGCCGCCCAGCGTTCCGCCGCAGTGGTGGCAAAAATTACCCGAGACAGACTCGCCACAGTGGGGGCAGCGGCTGACTGCGTTCTCATCCGGCATCGAATTCATCCTGTCAGCCTACCGGAATCCGGCGCTTCTGAATCGCGTTGAAGAGAAGAGGCCAAGTGGCCATCGTCTGCGCTCTGTAGTTCGGCTGGAACCCAAACAAGACCAGTGAGCCCGAGCCAATGTTCGCCTCGAGGATCGCGGGTTTCCCGGCAATGTGGTCGCCCCCGAGGACCCAGCCGGAAAGTAGGGGATCCCCTGATGCATACCGTGCAGCAACACGCACGCGCGGATCCTCAACATCAAACGCCATGCTCGATCGCCAGTACCAGGCGGCGGTCTCACTACGCATCCCGGTCGTGAGCTCCGACTCACCCTCAAGCTCGAGACGAAGAATTGACCCAGGGATGTAGAAATCGGTGTTCGGGAGGCCGGCGGTCGCGCTGGCTATTTCGAGCCCAAAGAGATCACGCGCAAAGTCGGTCGCAGCTTCGATAGCAATGACCCGTCCCCCACCCTCTACGAAGTCGGTGACCTCGGCGGCGCCTGCTTCACCGAGCCCACCAACGTAATCCGACGGCACTTGTCCTTGGTCGAATCCCGTAAGAATGGATGAAGCAGACTGGGCCTGAAAGATCAGCACATCATAGTCAGCGAGCGCACCGGAGCGAACGTCCGCGTCGTGCAGCGTGTCGTAGGCCATGTCGTGCTGATCAAACACCCACCTCTGCCATCCCGCGGGCATTGGCTCCTGCCAAGATTTGTACATCGCAACGCGGGGAACGTCATCACCCGTCAGATGTTCGGGAAGCTCAAATTCAAAGCCGGGTACGTCGATGGGATCAGATAGGGCAACACCCAGACCTCCGTCGAGGGCAACCGCGTCAAAGTCCAGCAGGTAGCCGAGCGTGTGCGCCGTGACGTCGTACGGGCGGGCCGGAGGACCCCCAGGATACTCCCTGAGGTCCGGGTAATGTTGGACCTCGAGCATCGTATTCGCAAAGCCAGCATAAGGCTGAGTCATCGGAATCACCCAGCTCCCGGCCGGAAAGTCGACGCCACCGACATTGAAGCTCGACTCAGCCTGGTGCACCTCTACATCTGCCATCGTCAGTGCTCGCAGTGCATACGTGATCCCCTGCGGATTCTTCTGGTCCGCCGGTATCACCCACGCGTCGGGCCATGCATCCCATCCGTCGACTGCGCGCTGATTCACACCGACGAAATTCTCTAGCCAGTAACGGCGGTTCCGGGCCGCGTTGGTGAGCAGGGCTAGGGCTCCGGCTTTCTGATATTCGACGATGTCCGGGAGCCCCCAAGCTCCACCTTTCCAAGGATCGGGGAAATTCCACGACCGCTTGCTGGCGTCAAAGTTGCGGCCCGGGCCAAGACGCTCAGAGGCGATGTTGACGGGGGTAGCCATCTGAGCGGACGCCGTCTCGGAAAGGATTCGCGCCGCACCGTGATAGTGCATGTACGCACGGGCCGGCGAGAACGCGTCGTACATCGCATTCACCACCACGCCCTTCTTCCCCTGACCGGTGAGCTCCGCGGCCATGTAGGTGCCAAGCTGACTCACCGCGCTGGTCAGTGCCGGGTCGATGTTCGGCTCCCACGGCTCGATATAGGGAGGGAAAAAGATGCGAGCCCCGTTGGTGCCCATCTGATGGACATCGTGGACGATCTGCGGATGCCACGCGTTGTGCGCCCTCTCAACGGTGAGCACGGTTTCATCCTGCGTGAACGCATACCAGTCACGGTTGTTGTCGTGTCCGACATATGAATGGTAGAGCCACGGGAGAGGAGCACCCTCGTACTCGGTCCCGACGTTGCTCATGTACCAGTCTGCGACCCACTGGAGGCCGTCCGGGTTGAGCGACGGGACTTGAAGCAGGATCACATTGTCCAGAATCTGCTGAATCTTCTCGCTATCGGAAGACGCCAATTCATAAGCGAGGTTCGCCGACATCTGGCTGGCGCCGACCTCCGTGGCATGAATGCCCTGAGTAATCAGGACGATCGACTTCCCTTCACTGAGCAACTGTTCCATCTCCGCGTCACCAGAAATCGTCCGCGGATCGGCCAGCTTCATCTGGATCGCGTGCAACTCATCGATTCGGGCGTGGTTTTCGGGGCTCGTGATCGTGAGCATGACAAAGGGAAGTCCCTCAGTTGTAGGACCCAAGGTGTCCACGACCACTCTCGGACTCGTTTCAGCGAGTCGCTCGAAGTAGCCTGTTAAATCAGTCCAGTCCGCGAGCTTCCGATCAGCACCAATCTCATGACCGAAGTGATCGACGGGAGCTGGAACGCTTTGCGCGTTGATGGACGGGGAGTAGACGAGGGCTGCTGCGATCACCGCGATAAGGCGACGGAACAAAAGAGGTCCTCCAGGCGGCCCGAGGCTGTTTAAATACCGAGCCGCGAACGGGTTTCAGGTGGAAACAGATGGTATATCAGGTGCACGCAAGCGGCAACGGATCTAACGCAGAGTCGCCGTGACCAGCTCAATCACCACCCCCGCGCGGTGCTCCCCTCGAGCAGCCCGATGATCGGGCCTCTGAGCCCATCGGCGTTCCCAACCTGCGCCCAAGACGAATCTCCGAAATGTCTATGAGTATGGAGCCCCCGGACTTGACCTTCTGGACCTTCTGGCCAGCAATCAGCGCCCGCAACATGGTCGGGAGACCCGTCAGCGCCACGGCAAGGGCCCCGGTAGCCACAGCCTCAGCCATCGCAGCAGGTCCAAGTCGTGAGCCGCACTCAAGGCGTTGCCTGTACCCCACGACGGGAGAAACGACAGCGACCTAGTGCGCTGACTACCCAACGTGCGCCGCGGTCTGCAGCCGATACACTTCGGTTGGGTCCAACCCCCAAACCAAGTATGGGACGAGGAAAAAGCGGCGCAGATATCCTGGGTCGGCGCTAGTCCGGCCGGCGGTCACAATCCCGTCGGCTGGTCCAGGAACTGGCTCTCCAGGCCGAACCTTTCGCCGAGGTGCTGTGCTAGGGCACGTACACCAAAGGTTTCAGTCGCGTAGTGCCCGGCAAACAGAACGTGTATTCCGAATTCTCCAGCGTCGAAGTACGTGTGATGCGATCCCTCACCGGTCACGAACGCGTGCAGCCCCAATTCGGCGGCCTCTCTGACGAAAGCTCCTCCACCCCCAGTCAGAACGCCAACACGCAGGATCTGCTGCGGGCCGCCCCGTAGCACCTCGACTCGCCCTCCACACACCGCCACCGATACCCGTCCCTGGAGGCCCTCAAGGGAGATTGGTTCGTTGGTCTCACCCCACCAGCCAAGCCTCGCGCCCTTGTAGTCTCCAATTCTTCCGAGCGGCGTCACCCCGATCGCGCGCGCGAGCAGGATGCAGTTCCCGACCTCCGCATGACTGTCGAGCGGCAGGTGGCAGCTATAAAGCCCGATATTGGCCTCAAACAGTGCCCTTGCACGGCGCCCGAGCCGCCCCGTCAGCGGCAAGTGCCCGTCCCAGAAGATCCCGTGATGGACGATCATCAGGTCGGCACCCAGCGCGGCTGCAGCTGTGATGGATGCCTGCGACGCATCCACTGCTGTGACAACCTTTGTCACTTCAGTGGGCCCCTCGACCTGAAGCCCGTTCAGGGCCGTGGCATAATCAGGGTGCCCGGAAATCCCGAGGTATCCGTCCAGGTACTGGAGCAGTGATTCCAATTTCACGGAACTACCTCACAAAGCATCAGGGTCGATGGGTTGGGAAAGGTGTGGGCAATTCCAGAAAACCGCAGTCAGTGCAACGGTAGAACGGCGCCAGGTCATCATCCCCAAGTCAGCCGCGGGATGGTATGGCGGCCGCCTTCCCAAGGTCCGGCGTGGATCGGGTTCGCTCTCCAGGGGCGGCTTTTTCAATGGCCCTGGGCGACTCAGAGCCCATATGAACACTTCCGTTCAGAACTGCACCTTCCTCCAGTTGCATTCGGCGAGTGTGAACGTCACCCTCGATGTGACACGTCGATTGGAGCTCCAATCGGGACGCCGCCACCAAGGTACCCTCCACTCGACCCGAAATGACGGCGTCCTGCGTGGTGATATCCCCGCTCACGACGCCCTTTTTGCCGATCACTACAGCCTTTCCGGCTTTGATGTAGCCCTCTACCGAGCCCTCGACCCGCAACGTTCCATCGGTCTCGCAGTCTCCGACGATGGTCATTCCGGGGCCAATGATCGAAATCACAGATTCGGACGGAGTCGCTGCACTGTCGCGGTCACGTGCCATACTGGCCTCGCCTCATACCTTATTAATGATTGAAATCAAATGTACGCCAGAGGGGCACCCCCCGACCATAGGCGGGCAATAGCATGCAGCTAGCCGGGCTGCTCAACTAAGGTCATCGGGTCGACCGGCTCTCCCTCGACTAGGACCTCAAAATGAAGATGGGGTCCCGTAGAACGACCGGTTGAGCCGCTTAGGGCGACCACTTGCCGCTCTCTCACCGGTTGCCCGAGGGATACGAGAGTCATGGACGCATGGCCGTACAAGGTCACATACCCCTCGCCGTGGTCGATGACAACAAAGAGACCATACACAGCGTCCTCCCCAACGTCGACAATTGTCCCACCACCGGACGCCCGAATGTACGAATCGCTCGCCACAGCAATATCGAGCCCAGGGTGCTGTGCGTTTTTGCCGCCGTGCAGCTCCTGAGTAACAAAGCCGCGCTCGCTGAGTGGCCAGGAGGTGGGGCGGGTGGCGCCCCCCCGTCGCTCTCGCTCGCCCCCGTCGTCGCGACGTGGAGCGGACACTGGAGAAAGCCACAATCCTGTTCGTTGTTCCGGTTGCGCGGCCCCGAACATAGTCCGAAGGGCACCGTACTGCTCTTCGATCGATTCAAGGCGCCGGACGAGTGCCCGCGTGCGCGCCCTATCGCGCGTCATGATTTCAACTTCAGCTTGCAATTCACCGACCCCCGTCGCTCTGGCTGCGAGGTACCACCAGGATCCGGCCATGATCGTCAACAGCAAGGCGACAACGGAGCAGGTAGCAGCCAAAGCCCGAAGGTGCCTATAGGAAACGGTCAGGGTCCGCGTTTCTCCTCCGTCTGGAAGCAACATGACGGTGAGTTTCCGACGACTGGAGCCCTCGGTCACTCGACGATCTCGGACATCAACTTCCCGGCGATCAGTTCGAAGACTCTCTCGAAATCTTCGTCGTTGTGATACTGAATATGGATCGACCCCTTGCCGCCGCGTGCCACGCGAACTTCAACCCTGGTCTGCAAATGATCCTGTAGTGCGCCTTCGATCGCCTGGACGACCGGCGACTTCAATTTCCCACCAGCAGGGCGCTTCCGCGCAGAACCAGCGGCACGGCGTTCCACCTCACGAACCGACCATCCTTCTTTAGCTGCCCGTCGTGCTAATTCTCGAGCCTGGGCGGGATCCTCCACGGTAAGGAGAGCCCGGGCATGCCCCTGACTCAAGTCACCTGCCTCGACCAGTTTGCGAATGGAGGACGGCAAGTTCAGTAACCGCAAAAGGTTGGCAACAGTCGACCGATCCTTCCCCACCGAGCGAGCAATATCTACCTGTTTCATACCAAACCGTTCGGCGAGCGCTTGGTAGCCCTCTGCTTCCTCCAACGGGTTCAACGCCTCTCGCTGAAGATTCTCTACTAGGGCCAGCACTAGGAGAGTCTCGTCATCGGCTTCTCTTACGACCACTGGCACCTCGGTCCACTCGAGCTTGTTGACCGCCCGGAATCGACGTTCGCCCGCTACGAGCTGGTAGCGGTCCGCAGTGCCAGGCGCGGGTCGCACTACGAGGGGCTGGAGTAGTCCATTTTCTCGGATCGACGACGTAAGGCCCCCTAGCTCAGAATCGGTAAACACTCGTCGCGGCTGCATAGGGTTCGGAATGACCGAGGAAAGCGGGAGCTTACGAACCTCACCGTCGGCCACTTCGGGCTCCAGATACTCACCGAGAAGAGCGCCCAAGCCTTTGCCTAGTCGGTCTCTAGCCATCATCACACTCCAGCAGTCGCAGCAACGGAAGCCCTGCTTCTGCGGTTAATCACCTCATGGGCGAGTGAAAGGTAGGCCTGTGCTCCGCTCGAAAGCACATCGTAAAGGACGATGGGCTGCCCGAAGCTCGGAGCTTCCGCCAGACGAACGTTCCGAGGGATAGACGATCGGTAGACCTTCGGACCGAAATACTCCCTCGCTTCCTCGCTCACCTGCCTGGAAAGGTTCAGGCGTTTGTCGAACATCGTAAGCAGGACACCCTCTACATCGAGGGTCGGATTCAAGCCCCGTTGCACAAGACGGACGGTATTCAGAAGCTGACTCAACCCCTCGAGGGCGTAGAACTCACACTGGATCGGTATCAAGACAGAGTCGGCAGCTGTCAGCGTATTGATGGTCAATAGCCCGAGGGACGGCGGGCAGTCCATGATGATGTAGTCATATTCATCCCTCAACGGCTCGAGCGCTTGCCGGAGAATCGTCTCTCTGCTGAGTGCAGAGACGAGTTCGATCTCGGCTCCTACCAGGTCCCGGGTGGATGGCACCACACTCAAAAACGGGAAATGTACATCCGGGACCACCGCCTCGTAGAGCTCATTCTGGCCGATCAGCACATTATAGATAGTGGCGCGGGAGGAACCGGTCGCGACACCGAGGCCACTCGTAGCGTTTCCCTGTGGGTCGATATCGAGCACCAAGGTTCGCTTCTCAGCGACAGCCAAGGATGCTCCCAGGTTGATGGCGGTAGTGGTCTTTCCGACTCCGCCCTTCTGGTTCGCAATCGCGATGACGTGGGCCATTCAGGTCCTTATTTGATTTACTCAGCGGGCGGGCAATATATCGAAGTCACAACCCGACGGGAACAGAAA
This sequence comes from Longimicrobiales bacterium, assembly GCA_028823235.1. NCBI lineage: Bacteria > Pseudomonadati > Gemmatimonadota > Longimicrobiia > Longimicrobiales > Longimicrobiales bacterium. The sequence goes on from JAPKBW010000012.1 coordinate 77,556, forward strand.
AAAAGGCTGACCTGTCTCCATTTTTGGTTGAGCCTTGCTTTTATGGTCGATTCCAGTGCCTACAGAAAGACCGACGACACCAGAATCCCATGCGGTATATGAGAAAGTCGGGAGGTAGGGCCATGGGGCGACGCGGAAGTGTGCGGACCGCCTGGCTCCTCCTCTTGGCGGCGGTCGCAGCATGTGGCGGCGCGGGCCGCGTGACTCGGGTGGTCGCGCCCGAGATTCAGCCGCTCGTGGGGACCTGGGAGGCGGAGGCTTTCCGTGTGACGAACGACGCAGGCCCAAGCCAAGTCGCAACCTTTCTTCGCGCCGACGGCTCGTCCACAATGAACGGCCGGGAAAGTTCTGCCTACGCGGCGACTTCCTATTAGGGTGCCCTCATTAGCACTGTGTTCGGTCAGCTTTCCATCTCGTCCAATTTCTTCGCCCTGCGTCCAACCGGTGGAGATCCGAGCAACTCCGTGTTCGTGTTCCAATGCCAGGATTATTTGACCCCGGTCGAACCCACGGATTTTGATTTCACCTTGGTTCGGCTAGGGACCCAGCCCAGGCACACATCGAGCGAAAGCGACGATAGCAGGAAGGGCGCCGGCAGAGTGCCCGGAGCGTTTCACGTGAAACGAAGCGAAAGACCGGCCTCAACCGAGGCGGCCAGAGCCAGTAGCGTTTCACGTGAAACGCTAGCTGTGGTAGCCAAGGCCCATCCTAAGACAACATCCGGTATTTAGTTAGCCGGCGGCGCGCCAGAACGGAGTCGCCGCACCTCAAGGACTAGGTTCTGCAGATCCGCGGGTGAAACACCCGGGATTCGACCAGCCTGAGCCAGACTCCCCGGCCGGACTCTGGCCAACTTTTCCCTCGCCTCATAGGAAAGGGTCTCGAACGCTTCGTAGGGCAGGTTCTCGTCGAGGTGAAAGCCTGCCTGCCCCCGAAGGCGAAGGGCCCGTTCTCGCTCCCGCTGCACATACCCCTTGTACTTCAATTCGACCTCGACGGCCGCCAGGACCTCCTCAGATACGTCTCCCGGAGGTGGATCAGGTGCGATCGCGATCAAGTCCGCCGCCGAGACCTTCGGGCGCTTCAACAGCTCGACGGCCCGTACCGCATGAGGAATGCCGGTGGAGCCTGATCGCTTGAGGACAGGAGCAGCTGCCGTAGCAGGGATCGAGGTGTTCTCAAACCAGACCAAGACCCGATCCTCATCCACCAGACGGCGGCGAAGTGCGGCGTTCTGTGAGGTAGTGAGAAGGCCTCGTTGCTCAGCCAAGGTACCGAGCCTGCGCGGCGCATTGTCCTGCCGAAGCAGGAGCCGAAACTCTGCTCGAGACGTGAAGAGACGGTATGGCTCGTCCACTCCCCTGGTGACAAGATCATCGATCAGAACCCCGATGTAAGCCTCGTCTCGCTCCAGAACCATCGGTGCGTCGCCCCGAACCTGCATCGCTGCATTGATCCCAGCCAAGACCCCCTGCCCCGCCGCCTCTTCGTATCCCGTGGTCCCGTTGATCTGTCCCGCGAAGAATAGACCAGGCACGTCCCGGAGCTCGAGCGTGTGCCGAAGCTGGTGAGGCGGGAAGTAGTCATACTCGATCGCGTATCCGACCTTCGTCATGACGACCTCCTCCATCCCCGGGATCGTCCGGAGGAACTCAAGCTGAACCTCCGCCGGCAATGAGGTCGACAGTCCATTCACATACAGTTCCGTCGTGTCGAGCCCCTCAGGCTCCAGGAAGACTTGGTGTCGAGGAGCATTCGGAAACCGAACGATCTTGTCCTCGATCGAAGGGCAGTAACGCGGCCCTCGTCCGGCGATCTCGCCGCCGTAGAGCGCGCTCTTCATAAGGTTGCGGGTTACGACGTCCTTCAGTTCACCACCGGCATAGGTAATCCAGCACGGCCGCTGCTCCGGGATCACTTCCTGCGCATACGCCGCGAAACGGTAGAGCAAGTCGTCTCCGTCCTGCCGCTCTGTCTTCGAAAAGTCAACTGTCCGTCCGTCCACCCTCGGGGGGGTTCCGGTCTTGAAGCGAGCGACCTCGAGGCCGAGACCTTCGAGGCCCTCGGCCAAGGCGACCGACGGAGCCTCTCCCGCGCGACCAGCCTCGACCCCGGACTCCCCACCCACGTGAATGCGCCCGCGCAGGAACGTTCCCGTCGTGACGACAACGGATTGACCTTGGAACACCAGCCCGCCTCGAGTTCGAACACCCACGGCACGCCCCGAGTCCACCACGAGGTCGTCCACCATATCCTGGAAGAGATCCAGCATGGGCAGTCTGTCCAGGATGCGTCGTACCACAACTGGATACATCGCCCGATCGCACTGCGCCCGGGGTCCCCACACCGCCGGCCCCTTGGACCGGTTCAGCATCCGGAACTGAATTCGAGACGCATCCGTCGCCTGGCCCATCACACCCCCAAGCGCATCAACCTCTCGAGCCACCACTCCCTTGGCGACTCCCCCGACGGCGGGGTTGCAGCTCATTTGGCCAATGCGGGTCAGGTCGGGCGAAAGAAGAAGAGTTCGCACCCCGGCACGGGCAGCCGCCGCCGCCGCCTCTGTCCCAGCATGGCCCCCGCCCACAACGATTACGCCGTACTCTTTACGCATCGAACCCTCTTGGCACTACCTGCACGTTTCTACTCCACCTTTGGACTCAACGCTCGATCGTGAACCCGTCACTCTCAGTGGGAAGAGTACACGTTACGACCTCCAGACGTTCTACCTCGGACATGGGTGGCCCTCGTCTGATCGACTTCTCGAATCTCTCGAGCTCCTCGGCCGTCGCCCGCGCCATCAACTCTACCCCACCATCCAGTCGATTTCGAACTAGTCCCACGATCCCATACCGCTTCGCCTCACGATGAGCCCACCAACGGAACCCGACACCCTGAACCGTGCCTCGCACAATCCAGCCGCACTCGACCGGAGTATCACTTTCCAACGCAAAACTCCCGGAATACGACATCGAGAACATCATCCACAGAGACGATCCCAAGCAGCTCCTCAAGAGATGTTTCCGCCGTCCGAAGGTGAGTCGCAGCCACCTCCGCCGGGAGTCCCTCAACGAGCCCAACTCGGAACGCCTCCACCTCCTCACGTGCCCTGCGGAGCGCCCGAGCCTGCCTGGCTCTCGTCACAACGGGCGCGTCTACCCCCGCTGACACCACTTCGGAATACACGAGGTGAGCCATGCACTCCCTCAACTCTTCGAGCCCGGTACCATCGACGGCAGACACGTCCACCTGGTGCGCAGCATACTCGCCTTCTATGTGGCCCTTGGCGACCATTCCCTCGGGGGGTGCCGTCCTCAGATCGGCCTTGGTGTGGACGACAACCAGGGGACAACGGACCGAGCCTGTCAGGAACGACGTCTCCTCAGCCGAGAGTTCATCACCGTGAGCTAGACAAAACAGTAGAATGTCAGCCCGATCGATATATCGGTGTGCGACCTCGATTCCCAACTTCTCAATCGTTCCCGACGGCTCTCTCAGCCCGGCCGTGTCTACCAGTCGAAACGGGAAGCCTCCCATCTGGACCACGGACTCCAGGGCATCACGCGTCGTGCCCGGCTCGTCCGTCACGATCGCTCGCTCCTCACCGATCAGGGCGTTGTAAAGCGACGACTTTCCACCATTCGGGCGGCCAGCAAACACCGCCAAAGCCCCCTCACGGAGCAGTTCTCCCTCGGGCGCTGTAGCAAGGAGCGCATCCATCGCCGCGACAAGCTCCCTCGACTCACCCACGACCCTCTCTATCGGAACAGGTGCGTCGTCTTCTTCCGGAAAATCGACATGGTGTGCTAGCAAGGCCTCTATGTGCACCATCCGACCACGGAGCTCGGACACCCGAGTGGAAAGCCCTCTCTCAAGCTGGCCTAAAGCCACTCGGTGAAATGCTCGGCTTCGTGCCCCGATGAGGTCCGCGATGGCTTCGGCCTGGACTAGATCCAGCTTCCCGTGCAGGTATGCTCGTTTGGTAAATTCACCCGGTTCCGCGGGACGCGCTCCAGCTTGCACCGACGCCTCCACCACCAGCCCCGGGATCAAGAATCCGCCATGCGTCGAGATTTCGATCAGGTCCTCACCGGTGTAGCTGGCAGGACCCTTGAAGTAGGTGACCAAGGCGCAATCGAGCGTCTCACCAGTAGTCAGATCTACCAATTCGCAGAGCGTAGGCACTCGAACCAGCGGCGCGGACGCTCCATGGGCGAGCAACTGGCGCAACACCATTGTGCTCCCCGGGCCCGACAGTCGCACCAAGGCGACCGCACCTATGCCGGGAGGGGTCGACAGCGAGACAATCGTGTCGACTTCCATGTCCTGCTCCGAGAAAGAAATCCTCTACGTGGCTCCGCCGCCCCGCATGTTATTCGCGGGACAAGGTGAGAGGCGGCTGCCCCTGCATCTTCTTCCGCTCTCTTGCGATCCAGATTTGCTGAGGAAGCGTCGCGATATTGGCGGTCACATAGTACAGGTTCAAGCCACTCGCGAGGTTCATGAAGATGAACAACATCATCGGCGGCATGATGTACATCATCATCTTCATCTGTTTATTCTCCTGCTCCAGCGACCTCAGGCTCACCCATTGCATGAGGAACATCGAGATCGCAAGAACCACGGGCAGGATGTAGAACGGATCCTTCGCAGACAGATCGGGCAGCCAAAGAAACGGGACCCCACGCAGCTCGATTGTGTTCTGAAACACAAAGAACAGTGCGATGAGCACTGGCCACGGCAGGAGCATGGGCAAGCAACCCGCGAGCGGATTGAAGCCATGCTCCTTATAGAGCTTCATCATTTCCTTCTGAAGCTTCTCCGGATTTTCCTTATGCTTGTCCTGCACGTCCTTCACCAGCGGTTGCACGGCCATGTTCCGTAGCTGCGCCTTCATCGCCTTATGATTCAGCGGGAACAAGACAATTCGCATCGCCACACCAAACACAACCAGAACCCAGCCGTATCCCAGATCCAGACTCGTGTGGAGGAAGACAAACATCTTGAGAATCTGCCGCACGATCGGCCGTAGGACCGGGCGGAATACTTTCCAACCGTAGGGGTTCACTTCCTCCATGCCCTGGCCTACGGTGGAGAGGAGCGCGTATTCCTGAGGGCCCATGAAAACACGGAACCCGTAATCTCCACTGGCAACCGACTGAGCGGCTAACACCCGAACCCTGTCCTCGAGCGGGCTTTCGCCCACGAGGATCCCGCCGAGCAGATTCTCCGGAGTCACTTCCGCCTCGCTCTCGGCGGCCAGCATGGCCATCACGAAGAACTTGTTTCGGAACGCCGACCACAGCAGCGGACCGTTGACGACTTCCGGGTCTGCCTTGGTCAGCAACGTCGACCGCACACCATCCGCCTGGTGATTGTAGACGTACGCCATCGACCGCGCCTCGAGCGCCGAATCTGCCTCCGCATATGCGAGGCCCGCTCCCAAGTCCGTTAGGAGCAGGGCACGATCAACCCCAGCTACGCTCCCAGCCACTCCAATCGTGTACTCGTCCGGATTGAAGGTGTACCCAACCTCGAATCGGAATTCGCTGGTCGGATGCTCATAGATAAACCGTAGGGTCTTCGGACTGCCGCCCTGGTTGAGTCGAAGTCCCGCACTCGGCTCAACTCGGAAGGGCACGTTCGTAAGGTCAATGGTGTCTGAGCCAACCACCAACTTCTGACCCAAGTAGCCACCGGAACCGTCCGGGATCAATTCTACCGGACCATCCCGGTTCAGCGCCTCAAACTCCAGAAGTTGACTGGAAACGAGCCGGGCGCCCTGTGAAGAAAACGTATGACGGTACCGCGGCCCCTCGACGCGTACCTCCACCACGGGTGGCGACCCCGAGACCTCGTCAGCCACCAAGGGCTCATCCTGAGTCTGTGGAAGCGTCGTCGTGGGCAGTCCCGGCAGATCGGCCACCGCAGAGGCCACTGGCACACTGTCGCCGAGTAGCTCTGTCCCCTCGGGCACAACCGGCGGAAACATCCGATTCGTACCTACAAGGATACCCAGCATCATGAGTACGGCGAGCAGAAAGCGTGCTTCGGTCTTCATCCGGGAATCATTCTATCGACAGGAGAGACACTCAATCTACGCACACTGGGGTCTCGTCCTTTTCTGAGGGAAGGGGAATCGGATCATACCCACGACCACCCCAAGGATGGCAACGAGCGATACGCTTGAGTGCAAACCATGAGCCGCGCCCAGCGCCGTACCGTTCGATCGCTTCCACCGCATATGCCGAACAAGTCGGGGTGAAACGACAGGATGCAAGCGTCCACGGTGAAATCACCTGCTGATACAAACGAATGGTCGAAGTCAGGAAGGGGGAAAGCACAGCGCCTCCACCGAGTCGAGAACCTCTCGTTCGAGCCGTGAAAAGTCCGCCCCGTACGCAGGTCTCCGAGCCCGAATCAATACATCCACCCTGGCCCCCATCCGATCGAGTCTCGGGAGCGTAAGTCGCCGCCCGATCTCTCGCAGCCTCCGCTTCACTACGTTGCGCTCGACAATCTTGTGTCCGTGCTTCGGAACGATGAGTCCGAGCCGAGAACGAGAAACGGGAGACACGGCGACAAAGACATCCAGATTCTTCGTCCTTTTCCGCTTCCCCCGCTCGAGCAATACACGGATTTCCGAACCCTTTTTGACTCGGGCTTCCCGCGGAAGACCCTCGTCCCGGGCCAAGGTCTCGAGAACTACTTCCCGCCGATCTTCACCGCAATCTGTGCCCGCCCGCGACGGCGGCGGCGGTTGAGAGTCTTTCGACCACCCGCCGTTTTCATCCGCTCGCGGAATCCATGCTTGTTGACCCGCTTCCGGTTGCGCGGCTTGTATGTCGGCTTCATTACTGCCAGCCCAATTCATTATTGTGTACAAACGTTTAGAGATGAGCTGGGGAAGATAGCTACAGCCGCCCAAAACGGTCAACGGCACGAGAGCCCATGGACCCCTGATGTCCGCGAAATCGGCTAGTTTGGGCCCGTTTTGACTTTCCCCAGAGCCCTCGGTAGGTTCGTCCCCCTGCTCAAACTTGGGCTCTCGCATCGCGACCCCCTCACGCCCTCGGCTCTCACTCCGCAATGCTCTCGCCAAACACTCGAACGCTCTCCCTGAAGCTGCCGAAAAGTAGCTGTCCAGGTCTGGGGGAGAAGCAGTGGAGTTGACGGCAGTCGAGGTCTGGACGCGAATCCAGGTCGCGGTTCGAGAATCCATTCCAGAGCACGCTTACAACTCGTGGATCGCAGGAGTGAAGGCGACGTCACTGTCGGCAGACGGATTGGATCTCGAGGCGAGCAATCGCTTCAAGGCGGAGTGGCTAGAGGACAAGTACCGCGAATTGCTCGAGGCAAAGGCTGCGGAAGTTGTAGGGCGGCCCATCCGTGTTTCAGTAACCGGATCCATTTCACCGGATCCGTTTTTGGCGCCGCCCGTTCACCTGGAGAGTCCGTCCGACCAGGGAACGTACAGAGAAAAGAACCCCAGGCCCGCGTTAGCGGATCCCGCGCCAGCTCGCCAAGGACGCCCCTTTCCTCGTCCGAGCTTGAATGAGCGATACACCTTCGATCGCTTCGTAGTCGGCGACAACAACCAACTTGCTTCGGCCGCCGCGCACGCTGCGGCCGAGCAACCGGGACGACTCTATAACCCACTGGTTCTCTACGGCGGCGTCGGACTCGGCAAGACACACATGATGCAGGCAATCGGCCATCAACTGCTCGAGAACGATCCAGGTGCCCGGATCTGCTATGTCTCGTCTGAGCAGTTCATGAACGAGCTCATTTCAGCGATCCGTGAAGGTTCGACCCCAAACTTCCGTGCGAAATACCGGGACATGGATCTGCTGCTCGTGGATGACGTCCAATTCCTCAAAGGGAAAGAGACGACTCAAGATGAATTCTTCCACACCTTCAACGCCCTCTACGACTCGCACCGGCAAATCGTCCTTACAAGTGACCGACCGCCCCGAGACATGGAGGGCGTCGAGGAACGCTTGGTCTCCAGGTTCGACTGGGGCCTGACAGTCGACCTGCGCCCGCCTGATCTCGAGACCCGGATCGCCATCCTCAGGAAGAAGGCCGACGACGAAGGGCTGGTCCTCGATGACGAGGTTATTGAGTATGTAGCTCGCTCCTGTACCTCGTCTGTCCGTGAACTCGAGGGAGCCGTCATCAAGCTTCTGGCCGTCTCGTCAGTATGGAATCAGGAGATCACTCCTGAGTTCGCCAGACGGATCCTGGCCCTGCGGCGAAAGGAGCAGGAGCTTCGCCGACCCATCTCCTCCCCTGAGAAGATTCAGGAGGAAGTCGCTCGTTCGTGGCGAGTCAGGGCGGAGGCCCTATCCTCGAAGACCCGTACCCGCAACATCACTGAAGCTCGACATGTCGCCATGTATGCCATCCGGCAGATCCTAGCTCTCCCCCTGAAGGAGATCGGGGGTCTCTTCGGCGGTCGAGATCATTCGACGGTGCTCTATTCGATTCAAAAGGTCGAAGGCCGCCTTGAGTCTGATCCAGACTTCCGGCAGAGAGTGATGGAGACGATGAATCACATCACCGATCCCCCGAAGCACCCCTACTTGGCCTGATGTGGAGAACTGTGGAAAAGTGGAGGCTTTCCCACGTTGCTCCTCGCCTTCTTTTTTCCACTCCCCGCCCTGTCCCCAGTTTTCCACAGGCGTGTTTAGCGGCTCAAGGCCTCTAAACGCGTTGTTCGACGGAGCTAAAGTTCTAGTGGTCATCTGACTAATCCACACATCCACATACCCTACTACTACTATGTTTTTTAAATAAGAAAAGAGATAGTATGTCGGGCCTGTTGAAAGGCTCATTATCACCCCGTCGACCCGACCAGTGCGGACGCCAGGAGTTCCTCCTAAATGAACTTTACCATCACCAGGCAGAATCTTCATAACGGACTCGCAGCAGTCTCAGCGAGCATCCCTTCGAAGACGACGTTGCCCGTGCTCTCAAACATCCTCTTTGAAGCGAACGACGACGGGGTCTGGATGAGTGGGACTGACCTAGACGTCGCGGTGCGTGTCAAAGTCCTCGCCGACGTGAAGGAAGGTGGAAGCCTCACCGCACCCGGCAAAAAACTGCAGGAAATCACGCGTGAGCTCCCGGATCAACCTGTCGAAGTCGCAACCCGAGGGGAGCAGATCGAGCTTCGTTGTGGCCGAAGTCACTTCAAGCTCAATGGCCTACCTGCAGATGAATTCCCCACTCTCGCCGAAGTCGACTTCTCTGAAGGAATCACAGTCACTGGCAAGGATCTGAACAGTCTGATCCACCATACCTCCTTTGCGGTATCAAATGAGGATGCTCGTCCGATCTTGAACGGCGTGCTCTGGGAACTTAGGGATGGGGAGATGAAAATGATCGCGACCAACGGGCATCGTCTCGCTCGCATGGGCGTCAAGGTCAAAGCCACTGGGACGGCTTCTGCTGACTTCATCGTTCCGCCTGCGGCGCTCGCCCAAGTACAGCGGCTGTTCAAGGATGGCGACACCCTCCAGGTAGCACGCAGTGGAAACCATCTTGGATTCCGTGCGGAGACCACGGAGATTTACACCCGCCTGATTGAGGGCACATATCCGAACTACGATCAGGTGATACCAAAGGACAACGACAAGACCGCCATCATCGATAAGAAGGTGTTCGCGTCCGCCGTTCGTCGCATGGCGGTTGTTGCCTCAGATCAGACCCACCGCATTCGACTCCGCTTCGAGTCGGGAAGAGCGCACCTGAATGTGCTTACGCCCGATCTCGGAGAAGGTCATGACGAGATGGAGGTTGGTTACGATGGTGAGGAGATCGAGATCGGATTCAATGCGAACTACCTGCTCGAGGTCCTGAAACATATTCCGTCGGACGAAGTGAAGTTCAAGTTCAAGGCCCCTGAGCGTGCCGCGACAATCGAGCCAGCTGGAGAGGACGCAGCGGACTATCTATGCTTGGTTATGCCGCTGCGCCTGCTGGACTAGGCCCCTGCCTTGGCTACTGCGAGCAGCTCTGCGCCAGTGAACAGGGAGATCAATCTCAGACCCATGTCTTGGTAGAGCTTCTCAGCACTTTCAGACCGATTTACTACAGTCAGTACACCGACGATGGTGGACCCGTGAGAGCGAACCGCTTCGACTGCCATAAGAGTGCTGCGACCTGTTGTCATCGTGTCCTCTATCATGAGTGCTCGACCATCCACGGGGAGCCCACCCTCGATTCGCTGACCTGTCCCATGGTCTTTGGCTTGCTTACGAACAGCGAACCCGTCAATCGGCTGGCTGTCGAGGGCGCTAGCGTGTGCTATCGCATAGGCGACCGGATCAGCCCCCATCGTGAGTCCCCCAACATGAGTGGGATCAAGCTCGCTCGCGCGGATGGCTTCATACCCAACCAGACCAACTAGTCGCTGCCCCTCCGCACTCATCGTTGTAAGCCTCGCGTCGATGTAATAGTCAGACTTGGCGCCGCTGGCCAAGGTGAAGTCGCCCAGTCGAATGGAGCGGGTAACCAGAAGATTTTTGAGCTGCTCACGGTTCGTCATGTAATTCCGGTTGGGTGGGGACCGGAGGAGCTTCCGCCAGCCGGTCCAACAGAGGGTTGAGTCAGAAAAGGCTCGACGCGCCTAAGGTAACAGCCCCGCGCAAACCTCAGCCGGAACGCGTGTTGGCTTACCGGTGGGGCCAATCCAGACTGCCTTCACGCGAGCTCTGACCACCGAAACAATCGGGTCATCTGCTCTCACGATGTCTTGATGCAATATCATGCTGGTGCGGCGGAGGGAGTGGGCCCATGTCCGGACGAGCAGTCGGTCTTCTCTCTTCGCTTCCGCCAGATAGTCGACCTCGAGCCTCACCACGAAGATGGCCCAATTCCGCTCGGCAAGGACGACCCAGGAGAATCCGGCTTCCTTCAGGGCCCGATACCGGCCGTGCTCCAGATAGTTGAGGTAGACCGCATGATTCACGTGTCCGAAGGAGTCGAGTTCGGCGGTTCGGACATCGATCGTCGTGAGTGCCGTCGGCACGCTATCCCCTGCCGGGGTCCACAATGAATCCCTCATGGTCCAAAGATCGCGCGGCTGACATTGCCAGCAACCCAGGCCTCGGATAACCTCCCGGCCCATGTTTTCCACCCCCGATTCCGCCTGCGCTGAGGATACCAGCCAACAGGCGTGGCTCAGAAGAGTCGCGCATGTCTGGTCGGCTATGCCCCGATTCGCACTGGTGTTCGCACTCCTTGTTTCAGGGGTTACTCCGGTACCGGGAAGCGGTCAGGCAGATGAGATTCTCGTTCTCGCCGCATCGAGCCTCGCCGATGTTTTGCCACCAATCGGAAACGATTGGGAGGAGGCGACGGGGGTTCGGGTTCGGTTCTCCTTCGATGCCACATCTCGCCTTGCCCCACAGGCCGCCAACGGAGCCCCGGCGGATGTGTTTCTGTCGGCGGATGAGACTTGGATTCAATGGCTGGACGAACGCCAAATTATCGACCAGGAGCAGGCGCGCAGGGTCGCGGCTAACGGACTCGCGGTGGTGGTGCCACAGGGTCGAAGAGTGCCCCTGGATGCCGAAGCTCTTGTCGGCATCGGCCGAGTGGCGATCGGCGGCGAACATGTGCCCGCTGGTCGATACGCTCGTGAGGCACTCAAGGCGAGCGGCGTGTGGGGCTCGGTGGAAGGCCGCACCGTCGTGGGTGGGTCTGCCCGGGGTGTACTCGAGTGGGTCGCACGAGGCGAGGTAGACGCTGGGGTGGTGTATCTCACGGATGCCCTGTTGGAGCCCGGGGTTACTACCGCATTCATCTTTAATCCTACGTCGCACCCCGCCATAGAGTACTGGGCTGCCTCTCTCCGGAGGTCAGAGAACCCGACTGCGGCGGCTGCCTTCGTTGAGCACCTCTCCTCTCCGGATGTGTCCGGCGTGTTCAGCGCGGCCGGGTTTTCTTCGGGTGCGATGGACGCAGAAGCGGGCCCGGCTGGAGAGTCTCTCCAGCCGGGCGCATCGCCTGCCGGGCCGTCGATTACCTCGGCGATCCGCCTCTCGTTCTTGGTCGCATCACTTGCCACTGTTGTCGGACTCCTCCCAGCCATCGGTTTGGGATGGCTACTAGCGAGATATGACTTCAGAGCCAAGCCAATCGTTTCCGCCTTAGTGTTGGCACCACTGGTGATACCTCCAGTTGTCACGGGCTTTCTCCTTCTCACTGTTCTTGGTAGCCAGTCTGCCCTCGGGCGGCTGCTCTCGGCGGTGGGTCTGCCCGTGCCCTTCACTATTCTCGGAGCCACACTCGCAGCATTTATCGTGGGAATGCCGCTCTATGTTCTCGCGGTTCGTGGCGCATTCGAAGCGGTGGACCCTCTATACGAAGAGCTGTCGTGGACACTCGGCGTCCCACCACGACAGACCTTTCGAAGAATCTCGCTCCCACTAGCGCTGCCGGGGATCGCAGCAGGGGCCGTGCTCGCATTTGCACGATCTTTGGGAGAGTTCGGTGCCACGGTCGTTCTTGCCGGAAATGTCGAAGGGAGCACTCGGACGATACCGCTCGCAGTCTACACGCTTCTCGAGTCACCGTCAGGTCGGGATGCCATCTGGGTGTTGGTGGGGGCGAGTGTACTCATCTCGCTTACAGCACTCACTGGTTACGAGGCACTGTCGCGACGTCAGCGAGGCAGAAGATTGGAGATCGATCATGGCGGGTGACTCGTTTCGTGGGTGGGAGTTAGCGGTTGAAGTTCCGCTTGCCACTCGCACCCTGACCTTGGCTATCGACACCAGGTGTCGGACGGTCGCGATCGTTGGGCCCTCTGGCGCGGGAAAGAGCACGTTGCTCCGTGTGTTAGCGGGAGTAGAGAAGCGCGCTAGTGGAAGCCTCACAATGGACGGTGGGGTTTGGCTGGATAGCGTGGCCGGAACCGTTGTCCCTCCTTGGGACAGGCATGTGGGATGGGTACCGCAGGAAGCACAGCTCTTCCCGCACCTTACCGTAAGGGAAAACCTTCAGTACGCGGGAGCACCAGACGCAGATGTCGAGCAGACTGCCGAGCTTGTAGACGCAGCGAGTCTCCTAGATCGACGGCCCCGGCGACTTTCAGGTGGGGAGCGCCAGCGGGTCGCTCTGGCTCGGGCACTCTTGGCATCGCCGTCCATCTTGTTACTCGACGAGCCCTTCTCCGCACTCGATCGACCGCGTCGCGTGCAGCTGGCAACAGATGTACGCCGATGGTCGGAGGAAAATGATGTCCCCCTGGTCCTCGTGAGCCACGATGAACAGGACACGGAGATTCTTGCGGACGAGCATTGGCACTTGAATGACGGCATTTTCAGCAGGACAGCGACTGGTCCCCCACATGATTCCTCTGCCGGACCCGGATGATCTCGAAAAGAATCCGAGTCGGCGTTGGACCAACGAATACGTCATGGAGCGCGCTGCGCGTACTAGGAAGCGGCGGCCGCCACCTTTCCATACCGTCGATCGCGCGCTCGAAAGTCGAATATAGCTTCAGCTAGATTTTCGCCGCTGAAGTCCGGCCACATCACGGATGTGAACAGTAGCTCCGCATAGGCACATTCCCAGAGCAGGAAATCACTCAGCCTTCGCTCTCCCCCGGTTCGTATCAGCAGGTCGACGTCAGGCGCCGGACCTCCACCGTTCATGGCATGGCCCAGTAATGTCGCCATATCCTTGCGCTCGATGTCCGTAGCCGAGGCCGCTGCGCGCACAGCAGCGAGCATGAGATCTCGGCTCGAGTAGTCGACAGCCAGTCGCAGAAGAAGTCGGTCGCACGAGCAGGTTTGCGCTTCTGCCCGCTCCATCTGCCGCACGAGCGCGGGAGCAAGGCGATCGCGCCGACCGACGATTTGGAGCCGGACGCCGTTCTTCTTGAGCTCTGCCACCTCTGAGCGCAGGTATCGCCCGAACAACTTCATGAGAACGGCTACCTCGGCAGTCGGCCGCTTCCAGTTGTCGGAAGAAAACGCGTAGAGCGTTAGTGTGCGCACCCCCAGGCCTGGAGCTGCCCGAACCACTTCTCGCACCGATTCAGCTCCTTGGCGATGCCCGAACTCACGGGGGCGGCCGCGAGCAGTCGCCCAGCGGCCATTGCCGTCCATGATGATCGCTACATGCATCATCGGGCTTCCATCCATCATCTCTTGATCCTCGTTGCCTGAATGATGGCTTCCATATGATCGAGGTACCCCTTGAGTTCTTTGCGTCCGGTGGCAGTGAGGGCGTACTCGGTCTTTGGGGTCCGACCCTCGTAAGACTTATTGCAAGTCACGTACCCGGCATCCTCAAGGCGTCGGGCGTGCGCACTCAGGTTCCCGTCCGTAATGCCCAGAAGGTCCCGGAGATCTGTGAACGGCAGCGATCCATTCACCGCCAGCGAACTGACGATTCCCAGTCGAACCCTCTCGTGAATGAGGCGATCCAGTTCAAGTGTGTCGGACCCTGGACCGCGACCTTCGACCGCGCCCAAGTCAAATCGTCTCGTTCGTGCCGAAGGGCTGTCGCGCCGCCGCCCGCGTTGCTTACCCGCCATGTTTCCTCCAGATGACGGCGCCGAACAGAAGGTGCAAGCCACCGAACCCTGCTGCCATGGAGGCTGTGCCCCAAGTCGCAGGAAGCAGAAGCGCCGTCACTCCAGCTGCCATAAAGGCCGCACCCATAACCGGCACAGGCCGCACCGAATGTGACCCACCTGAGACGACGGCTGTCCCGTACAAGAGCAACCACATACCCGGGAGCATATCGACCACTCCGGCTCGCACGAGGCCGACTGTAAGCACCCCACCCGCTGCGAGTGGCGGGATTACGCTCCAGGCAAATTTTCGGCCGGGGCCCGCCAGAATCGTTACGCCCTCAGCGTGTGATTTACGGGCCATCGCGAGGACCGCGACGCCGAGGGACATGCCGGCGGACACCAGCCAGATCGTCAGCCACTCTGAGAGAGTTGACGCACTCCGCGCCAAGCCAGCGGCACCGAGGGCAACCACACCCATCAGCACCCCACCAATACCTGAGACGTGCGTGAAGGAGGCGGACCGCTCCATCGTCTCCCGGATATAGCGAAGATTGTCCATAGCGCGATCGTGCAGCGCCACGGGGGCCTCGCTGGGCCCTCGAAGATCACGGGCAGGAAAATTCATTCTTCAGTGCGCCCCCAGATGTTTGATCTCACTTTGCAGCGTATGCCACTTTGTAATGCAAAGTATGTGCCGTAAAAGGATTGAGCCAAGCTTTTTGTTCAGGTGCCGGAAAGTCAGGCCCTGTCGGGCTCAGACTTTTGGCGCAGCCACAAGGAGCGCGGACTTGATCGTGCGAACCTCGACCACGGCGCCCTGCGAAACACGGACATCCCCATCCATCTCAAAACGCGGCGGCGCTTCAAAGGTCAGACGGAAAGAGGAGTCCTTGATGATCTCGACCCGATCCGAGGTGACGTGGCGTCCGCGCTCGGCAAGCGTGAATAGCTTGAGGCGTGCCAGCGGCGGAGCATCGCCGATCATGCAGGCGTGGAGCTTCCCGTCATCTACAGTTGCGTCCGGTGCGATTGGAAAACCCCCGCCGAAATACCGTCCATTCGACACTGTGAGCATGAGCTGCTCAAGCTTTCGCCGCTCACCTTCCCCCGAGGTCAGGTCCGCCCGGATCCCGGGAAAACGGAACAACTGCTGCAAGGCCGTGAGCTTGTAGAGAAGCTCCCCGCGAAGGAACCGCGCGCCCTTCGCCGCATCAATGACTGCGATGTCGAATCCAAATCCGATCAGGTTCAGGAAGTGTCGAGCCTCGTGGCGATCCGGATGGCTTTCGGCCGCGCTGAGAGTGTCCACTCGTCCTACATCAATGGCTCGCGTATGGCCGGCGGCGAGGACGTTCACCGCCTCTGAGGGATTTTTTGGGTTGTATCCGAAATTCCGACCGAAGTCGTTCCCCGTGCCGCTAGGGAGAATTCCAAGGATGACGTCGTCGCGCTCGCTGGCGACCAGACGATCCGCGACGTTGCTCCACGTACCGTCGCCACCGACCGCTACGATTACATCGTACCCGTCCGCAACTGCCGATTCGGCGAGGTCTCGTTCCTCACCGGGTCGTGTCGTCTCACTGTACGCAACATCGGAGAGAGCGTCATTGAGCAGCCGTTTATAGGCTTCTATCCGGCTAGCTCCTCGTCCCCGCCCAGAGGCGGGATTGAAAATGACGAAGTGTCGCCGAGTGCTCAGAAGGTGACCATCGGGTCGAATGTCTGCATGCCTTTTCCGTACCACTCTTCACGGAAGGGGTAGGTGTTCACATCATCGAGCGTGAGGCCTGCGGTCATTGGATGCTCATGGAGAATCAGCGACCCGGTCTCCTCTTCGTGCTCGGTGTGGTCGGCCTCCATCAGGATATTGACCTTGAAGCGCGACTCCGGGTCGACTGTGAAGCACATGTAGTTGTTTGCGGCAGGCTGACGCTCATGCTCCGTGACCACGAGCTCCAGAACGTCGGCCCCGTCGTCCGTTACCGTCACCGTGAGCCGGTCGACGTCCCGGAGGAAGTCGACCTGAATGTCCTTCATGTAGTGCGGCAACGCCCAGCGCTCGATCGCGTGCGCTCGGGACTCCGGAGTCGACGTTCCGACCATGAACGGAAAAAAGGCCGCCTTGGGCAGAGGCTTGCCGGTTTCGATTCTCGGAGGCACGACAACCGCCAGCACCACCTCGTCATATGCCCCGACCATGCTCTCCTCGAATTGGAAGGCTGTGATCGCGAAAATGCTCCGCTCATGCTGAACCTCGAGCGGTTCTAGGTGGCTTGGGAGGAGCTTCCGGGCGTCCGCCGTGGGCATCTCGAAATATCCGCCGACGCAAACGTCAAAACCGTAGTATGTGTAGTCGTCCGTAACCATTCTTATCAGTCGTCTTGATGATGGTGAACAGGTCTGGTTAGCCTTCCGTACCCGTGCTTCGCTTGTATCGTCACCCCGCCCATCCACTGTGGAGACCGACCCATGAAATTCCGTGGATACGTTGCTCTCGGGTTCCTCTGTCTCGGCCTCCTGCTGTCCGACCTCATCCAGAGGACGGTTGTCGCGCTCTGGGTAAAACTGAGACCGTCCCGGCGCATTCCGGTGCTTACCGGATGGATCAGTCTCATGGCACGGCTGACGACCAGGCCGCTCATTGTACTTGGCGGAGCAAGAATTCAACTTCCGCCACGAATCGTGCCGTCCGGGCCAGGCACGCTCATTCTAATGAATCACCAGTCCGTTCTGGACATCCCACTTTTGGTGAGTACTGTCGAAGGGGGGTATCCACGCATCGTGACTCGCGAGCGATACCGTCGCTTCGTTCCGCTAATTTCGCATTTGGTCAGGCTCTATCAATACCCGACGGTGGACCCGACGGCAAACCCGAAAGAGATGCTGAGAAGCATCCGGTCGATGGTTCAGGCGAGTCGTGAATCTGATGTACCGATAGGGCTGTTTCCGGAGGGGACGAGGACCAAGGACGGATCTATCGGCAGATTTAAGCCGCGCGGTCTGGCGAAACTCTTGGCCGCTCGATCTTGGACGGTCTACGTGTTTGTCGTCGACGGATACTGGCAGACCGCAAAGGTTAAGCATTTTCTCGCCGGAATGGGGCATGTGAACGGTCGCATTGCCCACGTGAAGACGATGGAATGGAGCGATCCGACGGCTGACTCGACTGCATTCATAGAAGAGGTCTACGCCACCATGGTTCAAGGGGTGGCCGAGCTGCGTGAGGAAGAGGCTGTTTCGTGAGAGAGCGGCGGAGCAGGTGAGCCGCCCGGGAGGCGGCGTCAGCGAGTGGCCGGAGGCATGGGAACTCGCGAAGAAGGTGGCCGTGTTCGGAGCACCGACGGTGAAGGCGGTCCTCCTGTATGGGTCACACCTCCATAAGGCCGGGCCGGATCCAAACTCTGCGCTCGACTTTGTGGTGGTCGTAGAGAACTATCGTGCCTTCTATGAGGGGATGGCTTCTTGGAGCGAATTGTCGCGTCCGGTCTGCGTCATGACTTGGATGGCGGATCGGCTGCCCCCGAATGTCATCGCGTTTGCGCCGAATGAGGGGAAGGGCCGAATCGCGAAGTGTCTGGTAATCAGCAAGGAGCACCTTGCTGCCGCTCTCGGATCACGGCTACCCGATCACTTTGTGCTAGGCCGCATGATCCAGCGAATCGGATATCTCTGGTCGCGACTTCCGGAGGACGAATTATGGGTCCGTGAACAGATCGAAGGCGCACACAGTCGCGTACTGGAGTGGATGGCCCCGCACCTCAATGAATCGTTTGATGGCGCCCTGCTGGGGCGACGCGTCCTTGAGGTCTGCTATCAGAGTGAGTTTCGACCTGAATCCCAGGGTCGTGCGGAGCGAATCTTCCAGGCTCAGGCAGCACATTTTGAGAAGGCCTTGCTGCCGGCCCTCGAGTCGGCCCTCGCCTCGGGCACGATCGTACAGACCACACCCGGCTCCTACTCACTCGCGGAACCGTTGTCACTGGCGGCGAGGCGCCGCTGGAAGCGGTACTTCGGCCTCTCAAAGACGCGTGCCACTCTTCGGTGGCTCAAGCATTCGGTGACGTTCGCCCACTGGCTGCCCTACGTAGTGCGGAAGGCTGAGCGACATACGGGCAGGACGATCCGCCTCACGAGACTGGAACGAGCCGTGCCGCATATTTTTTGCTGGCCGCGCGCCATCTACATCTTGGCGAGCCGTTCACTCAAAGAGTTCGACAAGTGAGAGCTGACATGGCGGTGCTGCTTGGAATTCTTGCAGTCGCGCTCTTTTCGATGCCCGCCTACTCCGTTGTGGCTCGCACCCGAACCGATCCGAACGAAATCACAGACCGAGGTGGATTCGTATTGGGTGGATTCGTCCGGAGCTGGTTCTACTGGTTTATCTGGCCGGTCGAGCGGACGTCTCTCACGCTCGGATTGTCCCCTACTGCATTCAACATCGGCGGCGTGCTTTTCGGTTCGGTGGCGGGATACTGCTTTGCAATCGGGGAGGTCAATCTGGGGGGTTGGTTTGTACTCCTCGGGGGCGTCGCAGACGTGCTGGATGGCAGGATCGCACGGGCGCGAGGCAAGGCGAACCAGACCGGAGCGTTCCTAGATTCCACTCTGGATCGGTTCGCAGAAGTCGGAGCTTTTGTCGGACTAGCCGTCATGTTCCGCGACTCGGCCGTTGAGCTTGCGATGGTTGTGACGGCCCTCGGGGGGTCACTGCTCGTGAGCTATGCTCGGGCTCGCGGTGAGAGCCTGGGAGTCGTGGCCAAGGTGGGCATCATGCAGCGCGCTGAACGACTTCTTCTCGTGGGCTTCGGCGGCGTACTTGACCCGGCGGTCAGTGCGTGGCGCGGTTGGGAGCCGGGTTCACTCTTGCTGGGCCTGCTGGCCCTCGTCGCGGTCGGCACGGTGGGCACCGCGATCTACCGTACGGTCTGGATCGCCCAGCGGCTGGACTAGGAAGGGCCTAGCGACGCCTTGCCCCGCCGTATTCTGACTGAACACAGCAGTTCGTTGCTTGTCTCACGTTGACCCGGTCCGTAATCTGTGGGCCGGCCAAATGGCCACTACGGCCTTACCAGCAGAGGTGAACAATGCGTCGAACAGCCCAGAACTTTCTTCTAGCCCTCGCGCTTGTCGCGCTCGCGTCCGTACCCGCCAACGCACAGGACAGCGTTGCCGGGAAGTGGATCTTCAACATGGCCGGGCCACAGGGTGACATGGCCGTCGAATTCATCTTCGAGCAGAGCGGGTCCGAAGTTACCGGGACCGTGACTCTGGAGGTGCCGGAGATCGAAGGCACCGAACTCAGTGACGGGTTGTACGAAGACAGCATCCTGTCGTTTCTGATGCACGTCAGCGCCCAGGGACAGTGGTTCTCCGTCGAGATGGAGGCCGAGGTCGACGGAGACGAAATGGTGGGGGAGGCCTATATGGCTGAGATGGGCCAAGCCATGCCATTCACCGCAAAACGCGCCGAAGGCTAGGGCCACCATATGTCGGTGAAGCGATAGTGTGCCTCCGTGATAACAGACCGACGTAGACGCCACACAACCCGACTGACTTGATAGGCTCACTGCCAGAGATAGCGCAGTCTGATTACTCCCCGTCTCGGACGAGGCTAGGTGCCCTCGCAGAACTCGGCGAAGCACCAGAAGAGGATCTAGTCGTTGTCAGGCGGCGAGTAAGAGCTAGTGCCGAAAATAATCACTTTCCTCTGGGCACCCCACCTGACTCCGCTCAGAGCGGATATCAGCAGTGATATCAGGCTAGGATTTCTGGGGACTCCTAAAGACAAAAGGACTGGGTTCACCCTAACCCAAATCCCCTGAGCAAAACCGTGTTGTATAGGTAGAGACACGGGCGTACTGGGGGGCTAGTTGCCGGGGGGACAGGGGTCGTAGGTGACCGTCTCACCCCAACTAATCCACTCACCGCAATCCTCACCCATGTTGTAGGTGCCTCTCCGCCACAACTGACCGTTGTCGTAGTAGGACTCAAACGGTCCGTCCTATTTAGTATGGCGTGTACCCTACCATCGTAGAGATCGCGATCAGCAGGACTTTCTTCATGC
>JAPKBW010000013.1 GCA_028823235.1 Longimicrobiales bacterium
GGAAGACCGGCGGGGTCCCCTTCGGGATCCTCTCAGCTCCGGACTTACCGAACCTGGAAGGTAATCGGGAATGAGACCCATACTGGCACTTTCTTGTCCCGGTTGAGCGCGGCCGTGAAGAGATAGACATCGGCGACCGCAAGCGCGGCGTCGTCGAGTGCCTGGTGGCCTGAACTCTGATCGACCCGGTAGTCCTGAACAGAACCGTTCTCGTCGATGAAGAAGAAGACGCGAACGCTTCCACCAATTCCGGCATCACGAAGGAGCGGCGGATACTCGCGCTCCATCGCCCGGATAACCTGAGCCCGGTTCTGAATCGTAGGCGCGACCGTAAACGGCGTGAACGTCGGCGCAGACGAGAGGTCCGTCGCCTGCTCTTCCGGCGGCGGCGGGAGATCCTCGACAGGATTCTCCTCAAACGTCGTCGGAGCGATCGTGATGTCCTCGTCGATCTCGGCGGTAGCCATGACCGGAGTAGCGGGACGGGAGATCTGCTGTGGTGGCGGAGGAATCTCGATTTCGGGCGGGAGCTCGATAGCCTCGATCTCCAATGATTCGAAGGTGAAGTCCTCAGCTGTCAGCTCCGGATAGAACGCGAACACGCCCCCGTGTAACAGCGTAGCGGCGATCATCGATCCCCAGAACCACGACCCAAAAGTCCTCTTCAGGCGGTCGTTCGCGGTCTCAGCCAGGATATCGGCAGGTACGGCTTCCGGTGTCATCGTCTCTCCCTCTGCATGCTCTGTTCCAACTGCGCGGCAAATACAACGCGTACAACACCCGCGGCGACCAACTCCTGCTGGAGAAGATTCATGAACCGGTATGGCACCTCCCGGTCCCCGCGGATCGAAATGACCAGCGCCCGTTCAGAGGCGGCATACAGCGGTGCCACCACCGCTGAAACGTCTTCCATCGGGTAACCCTGGTCGTTGATGAAGATCCCACCGTTTCTTTCCATCCAAATGTTCAGGATGTTCTTTGTTTTTTCGTCGATCTTCTCAGCCGCCTCAGCCTCGGCCCACTCGATCGGGCGGTCTTTGTCGGCCTGAAAGACGGTCGTAACCATGAAGAAGATCAGAAGCAGAAACGCGATGTCGGCAAGTGACGACGACGGAACCTCCGACGAAGCCTCCGAGTTTTTCTTAAAACCACCACCCTTGATAGCCATGGTTTAGTTCTCCAAGAGCTGGAGCGAAATACGCTCCGCGTTCGCCGAATGGAGCGCATCGAGCACGTCCATCATATACCTATAGGATGCATCCGGGTGTGTCTTGACCGCGGCTATCATGTTGGGATTGGCGCTGACTTCCTGGCGCCAGAGGCCCTCAATTTCACGCGGACGCATCTGCTGCACCTGCTGGCTCTCACCGCGCTTGACGTCAACGATGCCGTTCGGCTGAACGATCAGGTGAAGGATGTTTTTCTGACTAACCTGAGCTTCCTCGCCCGGCTCGGGCAGGACCACCGCGAGTCCCTTGTCCTTCGGGAATGTCGTGGTCACCAGGAAGAAGATCAGAAGGAGGAACGCGATGTCCGCCATCGACGAGGTCGGGACCTCGTCGCTGACCTTTGATTTCTTTTTGTTCAAAACTGCCATTTTGGTCCAGCCTCGTGCTTTCTAGAAGGTACCGAGTGCGAGGGTGTCAGATGCACGTCTTCTCCGTTGACTTACGCCGGAGGCGCCGTGACCGCTCAGCCAGTGTTGTCCGTACTAAGGATCTCAATTTTGCCGGTTTTCTCGAGAGCCCAAGCCAGGCCGATAATTTTCTGCGCTCCCTGCTCCATATCGACGATCAGCCGATCGATGCGGGTCACGAAGAAGTTATAGGCGATGTTGACCGGTATCGCGATCGTGAGACCTGCCGCGGTCGTAAGCAGCGAGACCTTAATGCCTCCGGCGACCAAGGCCGGGTCCACGTTACCAGCGGCCTCAATGGCGGCGAAGGCGAGGATCATTCCTGCCACCGTGCCCAAGAAGCCCATGAGCGGGGCGACATTGGCGATGGTCGCCAGAATCACCAGCCCTCTTTCGAGGAAGCTGAGCTCAATGGTTCCAGTCGTCGCGACTGCTGCCTCAAGCTCCCCTGCGTTGAGACGACCACCCTGGAGTCGACGCAACCCAGCGAGCAAGATCGCTGATGCCGGACCAGGCGTCTCAGTCGCGACTTGGACCGCGCCATTGAGATCTCCAGCCAGTGTCAGCTCCTCCACCTCTTCGAGGACCTTGCGGGTGCCCTTGTGCGAGATGTGCAGCGTGATGGCTTTCGCGATAACTACGCCAAATCCGATCATCGAACACAGCACAAGAGGATACATCATGAAGCCGCCATCTGCGAACAGCGTCAGCAGCCGATATTGAGATCCCACGAAGACTTCGCTCCTGGCAACCTGCTTGTAAGTAGACTCACCGGTCCTGTGTGAACCCGTAAGTTGAAAAGACCCGGCAATGTAGATGGGTTCTCGTCGAAGTGTCAACGAGGAGATTTCACTCTTTTTTTATGTCGCTACTACCGAGTCATTATCGGTGTGCCTACGACTGGTGCGGCCTCTGCTGAAGGAGTCAGCCCCTCCAATATCGAACGGAGTCGATCGAGCCCGACGTCCCTGTCGAGACGACCACCAATCGCTACCGAGATCTGTGAGGTCTCTTCGCTGACGACGATTACGATCGAATCGGTCTCTTCGCATAGTCCCAGGGCCGCCCGGTGACGTGTCCCCAGCGAACGATCGTTCACAGAAGACTGCGTCAGCGGAAGAATGGCTCCGGCGGTCCGAATCTGGTCACCGACGATCAGGACAGCGCCATCATGTAGAGGAGAATACGGCGTGAAGATCGTCGTCAGCATCTCGGCCGAGACTCGGGCGTCAATCCGCGTGCCCGTCTCGGCGTACTCGCCTAGTTCGACCTCCTGCTCAACAGCGATGATCGCGCCGTGTCGAGAAAGAGAAAGCCGCCCCACCCCCTCCACGATCTCTTCGGCAACTCTACTCCCCTCCAATCGCTGAAAAGCCCTGATCATCCTGCTCTGCCCCAAACGCGCCAGCGCGGCACGGAGTTCTGGCTGAAAAACGATCAGCACCGCGATCGCGCCATATTGAAAAGCAGCCTCGAGCAGCGTCCGGATCAGAATCAGGTCAAGGAGCCGAGAAACACCGTACAGAAAGGCGAGGAGCACGACGCCCAGCATGATTTGCATGGCCCGCGTGCGCTGCAATACCAGAAGCACCCGATACAGCAGGAACGCCACGATCAGTATCTCGACCAGGTCGGTCCAACCGGGTCCCAGGAACTGGAGGTCTTCCAAGATCGTCACGTCGTGGGCTCCACACGCGCTACAGGGGGGCGATTACACTCTGCAAAGTAGTGACTCAGGCACACCAGAGAAGGCTCAGGACAAGAGGACCGGACCTTGGTCCGGTCCTCCCCCACACGCCCTCGGTCAACCTCACCCAATCAGGGAAGTTCCTCACTGTCGAAAGACTCAACAACGCTCGGCGCAGGATCCGGCATCAGCCCATCTCCCCCCAGACCAAACGAGCGGGAGGCCTCTTCCGTCGCCGGGCGATCAAGCGTCGGTTCTAGCGTCTCCACCGCCTCCTCCACACCTGGCAACGGAGGCAATTCCTCTCCCCGTTCAAGTGCCTTGATGGCATCTCGATCCAACGTTTCCCGATCGAGAAGAGCCTGGGCGATGGATTCGAGCAGGTCGCCGTGTTCAGCGAGAACCGAGTGCGCACGCTTGTGAGCCAGATCCAAGAATCGCTTGATCTCCTCATCGACCAGCCGCTGCGTGTGCTCGGAAACCGTCCGTCTCTGCTGGATGTCACGCCCAAGGAACATGCCCTGTTCGGCGTCTGCGACCGCAACGAGGCCAATGACCTCGCTCATGCCAAAAGTTGTCACCATGCGGCGGGCCATCGTGGTAGCGCGCTCGATGTCATTCCCTGCACCAGTCGTGACCGCCTCGGGCCCGAAGATCAGTTCCTCCGCGACACGTCCGCCGAACAGCATGGCCAGTTGACCACCCATCCACTCTTTCGTGTACGAGTGGCGGTCCTCTTGTGGAAGGCTCGCCGTTATGCCGAGGGCCCGTCCACGGGGCACGATCGTGACCTTGTGAACCTGATCGAGGCCCGGAATCTTGAGGCCAAGCACTGCATGACCGGCTTCATGGTAGGCCGTCAGCTTTCGCTCGTGCTCGTTGAGGACAAGGCTCTTTCGTTCGGTCCCGAGCATGACCTTGTCTTTGGCCTGCTCGAAATCCAGCATCGACACCTTGTCTCCGCCCCGCCGCGCGGCAAGCAGGGCGGCCTCGTTACAGATGTTCTCCAGATCTGCGCCGCTCATGCCCGGAGTCCCTCTCGCAATCAAAGAGAGTTCCACATCGTCTGAGAGAGGCAATTTCTTCGCGTGAACCCGGAGGATTCCCTCACGTCCACGGACGTCAGGGAGGTCAACGACGACCTGTCTGTCGAATCGGCCCGGGCGCAGCAATGCCGGGTCGAGCACGTCGGGCCGGTTCGTCGCGGCGAGGAGAATCACGCCTTCATTCGACTCAAAGCCGTCCATCTCGACGAGTAGAGCGTTGAGAGTCTGCTCTCTTTCGTCATGCCCTCCACCCACACCTGCGCCCCGGTGGCGCCCCACCGCGTCGATCTCATCGACGAAAATGATGCATGGGGAGTGCGCCTTGCCCTGTTCGAACAGGTCGCGCACTCGAGATGCGCCGACGCCGACGAACATCTCGACAAAGTCTGAGCCGGACATCTGGAAAAACGGCCGACCAGCCTCTCCCGCGCACGCTCTGGCGAGAAGAGTCTTTCCTGTGCCAGGAGGGCCCACCAGCAGAACCCCCTTGGGAAGACGCCCACCAAGACGAGAGAACTTCCCAGGATCCTTCAGGAACTCGATAATTTCCTGGAGTTCCTCTTTAGCCTCGTCTGCACCCGCGACATCGGAGAAAGTGACCTTCGGCATGTCCGGCGAAATCAGCTTGGCCTTGGAACGACCGAACTGGAACGCCTTATTCCCGCCACCCTGCATCGTCCGGAATATCCAGATCCAGAAGGCGATGAAGAGTAGCCAAGGCAACGCGCCCAGCAGGATGTTTCCCCACCCGGCCTGCGGTACCTCAGCGTCAACAATCACCCCTTCAGATGCGAGGCGATCAAGAAGGTCATCTCCGACATCCCCGGGAGTCATCGACTCGAACGCGATGTATTCCTGATCTTCGATCGTGGTCGGCATGCTAAACTCGCCCATAACCACGCGATCGCGGAAGATGACCTTATGCACGACACCCTGATCCAAGTACTGCAGGAACTGGCTATAGGTGACGCGCGCCGGGGCACTATCCTGACCGTTGAAGCTCTGCATGGCGAACATCGCCGCAAGCGCCAACAGAATCAGAAATGCCGCGTTCTTGGATATCCGACCCAACCGTTCGTTGGAGTCAGATTTCATTGGATCTTTTGACATACGGGGTTCAGTAGCAGGCCTTGGCGGACAGGGATTCCGCCTCTAAATGCTCGCGATATAGGGTAAGTGGCGAAAGTCCTCAGCGTAGTCCAATCCATACCCCACGAGGAAGGAATTAGGTGCATCGAACCCCACCCAGCGGGGCTCGTACAGGGCAGAGGGCAACCGCTTGTGGAGCAAGGTGCACACGTCCACCCTCGTAGCGCCTCTCGATTCCAGACGAGGAATGAGGGCTTCAAGTGTCGTTCCGCTGTCTACGACGTCCTCCAGGATCAACACGGCGCGGTCCGAGAAGTCCGCAGATGGGTCATAGAGGAGGTCGACGGTACCGCTGGAAACGGCCTTGTCGCCATAGCTGGATGCAACGAGAAAGTCGATCTGCAGGGGCAGCCTGATCTGACGCACCAAGTCGGCCATAAACAGGAAAGAGCCCTTGAGTAGGCCGACCACCAGCAGGCGATCGTCTTCACTGTAAGCCTCACTGATTTCCTCAGCCAGCTCTGCGATTCTCCGTCGCAGCACGTCCTCCGTATACACGACCGTCTTCAGGGTCCGTTCGCCTAGCTGCGCCTGATCGATCTCCGTCACGTTTCGATCCCGATCATCAGTGTGTCGCCGGACGCCGCCACGGCATCAGTGCGCGCGACCCCGGGGACCCACAGAACCCGGCCACCACGATCTACCAGAACCGGAAGAGTCCCTCGTTCGCTAGCAGGGATACGGGCCTCGAGGAGCAATTTCTTCACCTTCCTGGTCCCCCCCGGCAATCTAATTCGATCGCCGGGGGCTCTCGCTCGTACGCACAGCGGAAACTCCAGGTCTGGAATCGCAAAAAGTTCGGCGCCATGAAGGGCCGTGCCTGAGGACCCCAGCGACCACTCCACCGCGGTGGCACGATCTCCGAGCCTCACCTCGCCGGCCCCGGACCCTGGAGTGGCGATCTCCAGAAACTGGTCAGGAAGGGGCCTGGTTGTTTTCCTCAGGACGAAGCGGTCGAGTTCACGCAGAAACGTCACTCCTCCGACTAGATCAACGCCGGTTCCGCTCCTGCCCCTCGCGATATGGACGAGCGCACGCTGAACGGCGGCGCGGTCAAGAGAAACGCTGAGCCCAGAGGAGAGATACCGAACCACCCGCGCCTGCAGAGCGGGATCTAGGTCGTGGAGCGCTCTCGCATCCACTGAAGTGCTAACCTCGGTGGCTTCTGCCCTCAGGCCTGAGAGGACGGAAGGCAGCACAGCCACCCAGGCGACCTCGTTCTCTTCAGCCAGGCGCCCGAGCCGAACAAGCGACTTCCGAGCGCTGCCCCAAACATTCGCCTCCGCGGCCGGGATCACATCATGACGGAGCGCATTCCTAGCAAAGGTGAGGTGAGTATTGGTTGCGTCTTCCCGCCACCGGAGACCTGTCGCGGCCGCGTACGAAGCCAAATCGTCTTTCCAGAGTCCGAGCAACGGGCGCACGATTCCTGGCGACCGCTTCTCCGGAATGCCTCGCAGGCCCTCCAGGCCTGTGCCACGCAGGGCGCGAAACAGGATCGTCTCCGCCTGGTCATCCGCGTGGTGCGCGGTGAGAACCAGTCCCGCGCCAACCTCCCTTCGGACGGACTCGAAAAACTCATATCGGACATCGCGTGCAGACTCTTCGGAGACGGGTGCATGCTCTACGACTCCGGCACGCAGTGGAACGCTCCACGCGGTGCACGTGCCACGGAGCCAGAGCGCGTCATCGCCGCTGGTCGATCGCATGCTGTGGTCAAGATGTGCCACCACGAGGTTGGGTTGTACGGGCCTGCCCCCTTCGTCGCCTGAGAAACGCATCAGATGCAGTAGCACCATTGAATCCAGGCCGCCGGAGGTCGCGACCACTACAGGACTCGCGCCACAACGGTCCACCCCGAGCTCGTGCAGCGCGGTCCGGAACGCGGTTCGTACAGCCTCGGCACTCACGGCGAAGCGTCGGCAGCGGCTCGGCGCTGACAGGGAGGTGGAGGACGTCCGGTCACGGACGAGAGCACCTCCGTGAGCAGATCGAGTCGATCCGTCTGGATTCCATCAACGCCCCATTGGAGCAAGCGTCGCATGTCGTTCGGATCGTTCACGGTCCATACGTGGACGGGGATATTTCGACGATGCGCCTCTTCGATGAGACGTGGAGTCAGAATGCGCCGCCCCTTGAACCGCTCGGGGACCTGAAAAATATCGACATCAGGGGTGTAGCTCTCCCCCCCGGGCAGCCAATGACGGAACCAGAAGAGAGCGCAATCTCTGCGACTCGCACCCCACGGCCCTGCATAGCCTCGCACGGCTGCCCGATTCCGTTCATGCTCGGCAGCAACCAGAACTCGGTGCTCTTCGCCCCGCTCCCGGATCAGCGCGACCATTGGACCGGCCACATGGCGGTCCTTCGCCTCCACGTTTATACAGACGTCGGGGCAGGCGTCGAGCACCTCAGAAAGGGTCGGAATTCGCACATCGCGCCCGCGGAACGAGAAGGCACCACCGAGGGAGGTGAAGCGATAGCCAGCGTCGAGGGTCTGCAGCTCAGCCATCGTCCGGTCCGACACCACCCCTGATTCATCGGTGGTCCGGTCCACAGTGTCATCGTGGATGACTGCGACCTCGCCATCCCGTGTGAGACGAACGTCAAGCTCAAGCATGTCGGCGCCCCAGTCGTCAACCGCAGATCGGAACGCCGCGAGCGTATTCTCTGGAGCGAGTTGGGCCCCACCTCGGTGCGCGACGCACATCGGCGCACCCGCCAGGTACGTCCGGCCGGGCCTCGGCCGCAGCCGGGTAGACATGGGTCGCCGCGTTTGCCTCTACGCGGAGGCCTGCGCGGCCTCCACTTTCTCGACGTCAGCCGCGGCGAGCGCGTGATACAGAAACAGAACGCGATCCACCACGCCGTCGGTCATGTCGAGCTCAGCTCGGAGACGCTCCACTTCAGGCACACCGGGTTCGGCCAGACCGTCTTCCAGCTCAATGACACGCCCGGCGAGGAAGTCCATAAGGTCGGAAACGACCTGCGGTCTAGGATTCGCCGGCGACAGGGAATCAGGCATGACCTTGGAAAGCAGAAGTCCCCGCACGTAGGCGAGGAGACCGGGGAAGGTCAGCTCGGCGATAGGCCCCTGCTCCAAGGCCTCCTCGTCGGTGAGGTACTCCCATTCGAGCTCATTCCAGTACAGGTCCTGAGCCTCAGAGAGAAGGTATTCCCGCGTCTCGGCAGGAATCGGCTGACCTGCTCCTGCTGTCGGCGGCTCGAGTTTCCGATCGAGGATACGCTCCATCTGCTCACGGCGTCCGGTGAGAAGCGTCTTCGCCCGTCCAGTCATGATCCTTCCTTATCGTATCGCTTCACTGTGCCCTGCAAGCGCGCGCCCGCAACAGGTCAAGATAAGGGACCTTGCCCGAGGTGGGAATCAAGCCTGCAGACAAACCTGCCCGGTGATGGCCGTCGCATAGCTTCTACTAAAACAGCGCGGTTCATTCGGCGCCGCAGTGTGCCTCTTCTGGATCGGCACCGCGCTGGTCGGTTCCGGCGCCTGAACTGCCGACACCAGGCCCAGATACTTCCTCTGTTATCAACGTTCGAACCAGTCGATGCAGATAGCCACAACTGGACCGTGGTGCCGATGAAATACGGCAGGCTTTCGAAGGATGAGGCGATCGGTGACGTCATGCAGCAAGCCCGGATGATCGCAATGACAATGTCACTGATCCTCAGCGCAGGTATTCTGCGCATCATGGCGCAGACGCGACCCTCCGGTGCCGCCCGTGAGGAAGTAAATAAAGAGTCCCGCTTTCAGGCCTTTGCAAAAGAAGACGCAAGGGAATAGCGCGCACTCTCCCCACGCTGCTCAGCGCAGGCTTTATCCCAACGCTTGTCTTTGCTTCAAGCGATACAAACGTCACCCGGTAAAGAAAATGGCCCCCACCGAAGTAGAGGCCATTTTCGACTGGCCGCACTGGGCCAGTGCCGGAGGAGGGACTTGAACCCCCGACACGCGGATTATGATTCCGCTGCTCTAACCAGCTGAGCTACTCCGGCAGGGGCGAAAAATCATGGCGGCCTGAACCGATGTCAACGCCATGGGGTAAGGGGCACTCACCCCGCGGCAGGAGAACTCGATGGACCTCACCGTACTGCTTATCGTCGCTACCGTCTCAGCCGTCGGCGCAGTCCTCACCAGCGTCCGAGTTCTGTTTGAATACGAGCGCGGAGTCGTCTTCAGGCTCGGAAAGCTCACACGAGCCAAGGGACCCGGTCTCATTTTTCTGGTGCCATTCGGCATCGATCGCCTCAAGAAGATGGACCTGCGCATCGTTGCGCTCGACATCGCCCCGCAGGACACGATCACGAAAGACAACGTCTCGGTCCGGGTGAACGCTGTTGTCTATTTTCGCGTCGCGGATCCAACCAAGGCCGTCATAGAGATCGTGGACTATTACTTCGCTACGAGCCAGCTGGCGCAGACCACGCTCCGATCCGTGATCGGCCAATCGGAGCTTGACGAGCTGCTCGCAGAGCGTGAGCGAATCAATGAGGTGGTCAGAGTGATCATCGACGAAGGTACCGATCGGTGGGGCATCGAGGTCACTGGAGTCGAGATCAAGGACATCGACCTGCCACAGGAAATGAAGCGGTCCATGGCCAAGCAGGCTGAAGCGGAGCGGGAACGCCGGGCAAAGGTCATCAACGCTGAGGGTGAGTATCAGGCGTCCACAAAGCTCGTGCAGGCTGCGGAGATCATTGAACAGTTCCCCGTCGCCATGCAGCTGCGGTTTCTCCAGACCGTGAGCGAGGTCGCGGTGGAGAACAACTCCACAACGATTTTCCCGATCCCGATCGATCTCTTTACTCCGTTCATTTCGGAGGGGAAGCCCGCATCACCCGATGCTCGCGCCAAAGCGCTCAAGGCTGCGACGGACGCGATGGTCTCGAAACTCCCGGCGCCTGACGCCGCAGCGGCCGCACTTCGTGATGGAGTACCTGGCGGCTCGAGGATCGGACCAGCCGACCCGAATGCCGAGCAGGGGATGCCCGCGGAAGCGGACACCGAAAAAGTCTAGCCGCGCTATCGAATGGGCCTTGGCATCGCCTCAGGTTCAACGTCGGGCTCGGCGAACCGGTACAGTGTTTCGCCGTCTCGAATCATACCGAAGTCCTCGCGAGCGACCCGCTCGATGGTCGCAGCGTCGTTCTCGAGGAGGTCCACCCAGGCCGACAGCGAGTCGATCTCTTGCTGAACCTCGGAAAGCTCCCACTCCTCGACATCGATGTCGGCCCGGACACTACGTAGCTCGAATGCGGAGTACTCGCCACCGAAAACCGCATAGTAGGCTGCCAGAGCAAGTATGCTCGGAACGACCAGTCGCTTTATCGACAACGACAGGCCGGCATTCCGTCTACGTCCCATATGAGTCAGCTGGACCAGAGGCTGCGGCCACGATACCGCGCCGCGGACCCGAGCTCTTCCTCGATGCGAAGGAGCTGGTTGTACTTGGCGACCCGGTCTGTCCGACTCGCGCTGCCTGTCTTGATCTGTCCGGCTCCAGTCGCAACCGCGAGGTCCGCGATCAGGGTATCCTCGGTTTCACCTGACCGGTGTGACACCACGCTGTTGTAGCCGGCCTCGCGGGCCATGCGCATGGTTTCGAGGGTCTCCGTGAGCGTACCTATCTGGTTCACCTTGATAAGAATCGCGTTCGCCGCGCCATCCCTGATCCCCTGCCCAAGGCGGGTGGAATTGGTCACGAACAGATCGTCTCCGACGATCTGCACGTCCGAACCTACCTCATCGGTCAACGCCTTCCAGCCGTGCCAGTCATTCTCGTCAAGCGGATCTTCGAGTGACCGGATTGGATATTTAGCGATCCATTCCTTCCAGAACTCAACCATTCCAGCTGCGTCGCGGTGCTCTCCACCTGACCACTTGAAGACGTATTCGCCATTTTCAAAAAACTCCGTCGCAGCAGCGTCGAGCGTAATGACGAAATCTTCCCCGGGACGGTATCCAGCCTTCTCGATCGCCTGCAGTACGACCTCAACGGCCTCCTCGTTGCTCGCGAGGTCAGGAGCGAAGCCGCCTTCGTCTCCAACCGCAGTGTTCTTCCCTTGATCCGACAGCACCTTCTTGAGGTGGTGGAAGACCTCCACCCCCATGCGCAGACCTTCAGAGAAAGTCTCCGCGCCAATCGGCATCACCATGAATTCCTGAATGTCGACGTTGTTGGGGGCGTGCGTCCCGCCATTCAGAATGTTCATCATCGGGACGGGAAGCAGGTCTGCATTCGTCGTCTCGGCAAGGTAGCGCCACAACGGCATGTGATTCGCTGCAGCTCCGGCGCGGGCCGCAGCCATGGAAACCGCGAGAATCGCGTTCGCGCCTAAATTGCGCTTGTTCGGCGTCCCATCGAGCTCGATCATCGTCCGATCGATCTCGAGTTGCTCACGCGCATCGAAGCCGCGGATCGCTTCCGCGATCGTCGTGTTGATGTTCTCCACCGCGGTCAGGACACCCTTCCCAAGGAAGCGTGACCGATCGCCATCGCGAAGCTCGACCGCCTCATGCGCCCCAGTCGAAGCCCCAGACGGTACCGCAGCCCTACCACGGACTCCGGTTTCGAGGGTCACCTCGGCTTCGACGGTAGGATTGCCTCTCGAATCGAGAATTTCCCGTCCACGAACGTCGACGATGGCCGACACAGCGCCTCCCTTTCTTCTGTCTTTATATTGGATTCGAAGCGGCGTCGTCGAGCATTCTGATCAGCTCGCCCCGCACCCGCTCCGTTAATTCATTTCTGTCTTTGATGCCGTAGCCCTGCACACTGACGGGTTGACCGAACTGAATCCGGACAGTGCCCGGCCGGATTACCCACGAGCCTTTTCGCATGACCCCACGAGCACCCGTGATCGCTGCCGGCACGACATCGACACCGGCCTGGATCCCGAGCACGAAGGCTCCCTTCTTGAAGGGCCGCACTTCTCCGGTCTCCGACCGCGTCCCCTCAGGGAACATGATGATGGTAGGACTCTCTTCATCCAACCTTTTTCGAGCCGTGGCCAACGATTCGAAGGCTTGCCCACGGTCTTTGCGGTCGATGAAGATGTGGCCGCAGGAGAGAACAGCAGATCCGAAGATCGGGATGGAGAACAGTTCCTTCTTTGCCACGAAGATGAAGCTCCCCGGGATCTGATCGAGCATCGCCAGGACGTCATACCACGAGCCGTGATTCGCAACGAGAATCTGCGCTCTGTCCGGATCGATGACACCTACGTTCTCGACCTCGACCTTTACACCCGAGAGCCGTAGCAGAAAACGGGCCCATCTGCGGGGCATTGCGTCGCACAAGCACGGCACGTTGGGTGACTTTCGCGCGACCGCCCACAGCATGCGTGAGCCGTAGAACAGCGTGGCGGGCACGATGCCTAGAAATACCACGACAAGCCTTAGCATCAGGCGGCCTCTGGGCTCGGGTGCTTGTCAGGCTCGAAGGGCCAGTGGTCGAAACCACCGGCACTGGCCTCAGTCCGGGTGCCGTCGGCGGATCGGAGCCACACCCCATCGCCGACCGCGACTGTACCTACTCGAGTGACTCGCAAACCGTAGCGTTCGGCGAAATAGCCCACATCGACCACGTCCGGGTCGGTGACGAAGCAGAGTTCGTAATCCTCCCCTCCATGTAGCGCGAGGTCGAGAGCGTCGTCGGGTCCCAGCGCTTCCACGACCAGGTCGTCGACCGGCACGCGGTCTGTTTCGATCGTGATCTCGACACCTGAAGCTGCCGCTATGTGGGCTAGGTCGCCCGCCAGGCCGTCAGACAGATCGATCATCGCGTCGACGACCTCCTGTTCAACAAGGCAGCGCGCGGCCTCAACCCGGGGAACCGGGACCGCGAACCGGGCCCTCAGTTCCGGCGTGGGTTCCGCCCCGGACTGCCAGATGTGGACGGCGGCGGCGCTCGCACCGAGTGAGCCCGTGACCCAAACGTGGTCGCCGGGTTCGGCGCCGTCGCGCTGGACAGGCCAACCGGCGCGCCCAAGGGCAACGACGTCCAGCATGAGCGGACCGGGCGAACGGGACACATCGCCCCCGATCACACAGGCGCCGACGGTCGCTGCCATCGCGCGAACGCCGGCATTGATCTCCTCGAGGTCCACGGCACCGCCAAGAGGAGCCGCTGTGGAGAGGAGAAGGGCTACCGGATTCGCCGCCATCGCCGCCATGTCGGACAGCGCGGCAGCCGCAGCCCGATAGCCGATCTCACGGTCAGTCAGCCAGGAGCGGCGAAAATGAACGTCCTCGACAGCCATGTCCGTGCTGATCACCCAGCCTCCCTCGAGCACCGCCGCATCGTCTCCGGGACCAATCAGGACATCGTGCGGCATGGGGCCGTCCTCGGCGATGAACCGACGGATCAATTCGAACTCGCCACCGCCGCCCAGATGGGCACTCAGGCCCATGGTCGACTCCATGAGCGGCCAAGACAGTTCAGCGCGGCGGGTCCGCGTCGAAGTGGACGAACGGAAAGGCGAGGTCGGATGACGAATCTCCGTCTTCAGCGAGTGCATCGGGAAGGAAACGTGTGACGTCGGACGGCGTAAGGCCCACCCCACGCGCTGCGAGATGGGCGGCCCTCCCGGAAAGATACAACCCGAGCGCTCCCGCGACGTCGGGCCCCAGGCCCTGAGCCAGAAGCGTCGCGCACACACCTGATAGCGTGTCGCCCATTCCCGCCACGGCTAGGTCAGACGAACTCTGCGTGTCGATCAAGACAGGTCTGCCCGGAGCCCCGACGATCGACGGCGCGCCCTTGTAGAGCACGGCACACCCAAACCGCGAGACCGCTGACTCGACGGTGGCCATTGGATCGCTCTTCGTCACTCCAAGAAGTCGCTCCATCTCACCCGGGTGGGGGGTAAGTAAGACGGACCGAGTCGGTGTAACCGAACTCAGGTCGATCGACCGAGCGGCGACAAGGTTCAGGGCGTCCGCGTCCAAAAGGACCGGGCAGTCCCCCGCCGCGAGTACCCGGTCGAGTGCGGCGCTGGCGGCCTCGCCCCCCCCGAGCCCCGGCCCGACCACGATCGCGTCGCTCTGTGCGCACACGGTGCCAACGTCGTCCGGGTCGTCCCAAGCAAGGAACATTGCCTCAGGAAGCGCCGTCTGGATGATCTCCCGATTCTCAACCGCCGACGCAATGCGAACGAGACCTGCACCCGCCGCGAACGCGGCCCGGGCCGCCAGGATGACGGCACCTGCCATCCCTACCTGACCGCCGATGATCAACACACGAGCTTCACGATTCTTGTGCGTGTCGGTGGTTCGTCTGGGTATTCGGCTTCCTGCCCATTCCGGTGTTACGACCAATGCATTCGCATGGTCCCAGCCCAGAGGTGGGAACCCGATCTCCACGGCGACGTGTCGCCCAGCGAAGCCTCGTCCAGGGTGAAGGAGCGATCCGATTTTTGGAGATCCGAACGCGATCGTGACCGCAGCCTGAACAACGTCACCTTCCACCAGGCCGGTATCTGAGTCCACACCGGAAGGCACGTCGAGCGCAAGCACTGGCACCTTGGAGTCATTCACTCGTCGAATGACCGCCGCTTGGCGTTCACGCGGGGCACCGCGAGCCCCGGTGCCGAGCAACCCGTCCACAACCACCGTGCCGGGAGCCAGTAGCCGCGACCACCCGGCCTCATCGAGTTCGTGGTCCGCAACGATGTTCAAAGACCAACCATGGAGAAGTGGGTCAGTCATGTCGCGGTCCGAGACCGCTACGGCCCGCACGCGATAGCCCCAGCTCTGCAGTGTCCGAAGTACGACCAACGCATCGCCGCCATTATTCCCGTCACCGACCAGACCTGTGACTGTGGCACCCGAGTACAGCAGATCAAGCAGAATCGCAGCGCAGCGTCCAGCATTCTCCATGAGGACCGGTTGAGGCACGCCGATTTCGTCGATCGAGCGCGCATCGAACCGTGACGCCTCAGCGCCGGTTTGCGCGTACACGTCACCCAGACCATACGGCCGTAAACCGGGAGACTCAGGCCTCATGTTCGGTTAACAACAGAGCCACGTGTTCGCGCGACACCGGGGGGGAGGGGCGAGCTCTACTTGTAGCTCTGCCCGATCTGCCGCCCGAGCGTGATCTCACCGTTATCGATGCGGATGTTGAACCCACACTCCGGGTTCGAACAAACCCATGCCTTGTATTGAATCGGCGCTCCATCCCTCCCGTAGTCCGAGAGCGGAAGCAACAGTCCGTCGTCGCACTTCTGGCAGCCGGGAAAACCATTGTCTGACACCATCTTCATCCCCTCCCATGAGCTTCGACGACCCTGGTCGTCGGGTTGCCCGGAACAGCCGGGCCCGTCTTGGTTATCCAGCCCATCACAGAGCTGAGCCGATTCACTTCAGGAGTGAGCATTCCATGGATAGTTCGTCTCAAAAACGTCTTCGAAGTCGAACACATCCGCAAAAGCCTCCGGACCATCGTCATCCTCTTTGACAAGAATCCCCTGCTCCACCATCGCGAACACAACGTGCCCCACGTCCTCTGTCTCGTGGATACCCCAGTGCTCCAGTACGGTCCCGGCGAGCACGCCATACTGTCCCAACGCCAGCTCTCGAACGCCTTCGCTGAGTTCACGTCCCGAAATGTGACGGGGCTCTCCGAGAGACTGAATGACCGAATGCAACGCCATCATGACAAACTCGTAGGAGCGCGCGTGGAAACGCGGGTTCCGCTCCTGGAGCTGGTCGAGTACCTCTTCGTGAAATTGCAGTCCGTTCATAGCCCAAATGTGCTAAACGACAGCGCTGTTCGCTAGTCAGCCGCGCTCAAGTTCGGGATACAACGGAAATCTATCGCACAGCTCGGTGACGCTGGCCCGAACCGCCGCGATGCGCACCTGGTCATCAGGAGCACTCAGCACCTCTGACACCCAGTCGGCGATCTGCTCCATCTCGGGCTGCTTCATTCCACGAGACGTCAGTGCGGGGGTGCCGATTCGCAGCCCGGAGGTCACGAATGGCGACCGAGTCTCCGCGGGCACCGTGTTCTTGTTCACGGTGATACCCGCAGCCTCCAGTGCCTCTTCCGCGGCCTTTCCCGTCAGTTCGTCATGACTCTGGCGAAGATCGACCAACAGGAAGTGGATGTCGGTCCCACCGCTGACAAGGTTGAAGCCGTGCTCAATGAGTCCCGCGCCCAATGCCTGAGCGTTCGCAATCACCTGGCCAGAGTAGTCCGCGAAGTCCGGGCTCAACGCTTCGCGGAACGCCACCGCCTTACCCGCGATCACATGCATGAGTGGCCCGCCCTGCATGAACGGGAACACCGACTTGTCGATGCCCTTCGCGTGCTCCTCCCGGCATAGGATCAGCCCCCCCCGGGGCCCTCGAAGCGTCTTGTGCGTTGTCGTCGTCACCACATCGGCGTATGGCACCGGCGAGGGGTGGTGACCGGTCGCGACGAGGCCTGCGATGTGCGCCATATCGACCAGCAAGGTCGCGCCCACCTCTCGAGCGATCTCACCAAAAGCCGAGAAGTCGATGGCGCGCGGATAAGCACTCGCACCGGCCACAATCATTTTGGGGCGCTCAGCCTTGGCTCTGCTTCGAACCATGTCGTAGTCGAGCAGGTCGTCCTCTTCTCGCACGCCATAGGACGACACGGAGAAGAGCTGGCCACTGAAGTTCACCGGGGAGCCGTGTGTCAGGTGTCCACCGTGACTCAGATCCATACCGAGGATCTTGTCTCCCGGATCGAGAAACGTGAAATACGCAGCCATATTGGCCTGCGCGCCCGAGTGCGGTTGCACGTTCGCATGTTCGGCTCCGAACAGCTCCTTCGCTCGGTCACGCGCGTGCGTCTCGGCAACGTCCACAAACTCGCAGCCGCCGTAGTACCTGCGACCAGGGAGGCCTTCGGCATACTTGTTCGTCATGACGGAGCCCACGGCCTCAAGTACCGGACGCGACACGAAGTTCTCCGACGCGATCAATTCGAGCCCGTCGCCCTGACGACCCGCTTCCGCCACGATAGCCTCGTAGATTTCGGGGTCGAACTCTTTCAGGTGATCCATCTGCCTACCAGGTACGCTGCAGGTGCCTTGCTTCCATCACCCTTCGTTCAGCTTCCTTATTCGCAGCGGCGTGTGTTCCGATACCCTCGGATTTCGCCAGATCGAAGATACGGAGCAGCGTGTTGTAGATGTCACCGGCCTTGCGCTTGCTACGCTCGGCAGTCCACTCGTGGATCTCACCGTAGACATTGATGAGTCCGCCCGCGTTGATCACGTAGTCGGGAGCATAGAGAATCCCGCGCTCATTGATCGCAGGCCCGTGGACCTGCCCTCTGGCGAGAACGTTGTTCGCCGCACCGGCGATGATATCGAACTTCAGTCGGTCGATCGTGTCGTCATTCACGACCGCACCGAGTGCGCATGGCGCATAGATATCCGCCTCCGTGTCGTACACCGCCTCCGGGGCGATCGCGGTCGCGCCGAACTCCTCCACAACCCGATCGACACGGGCCTGATCAATGTCCGTCACGGTCAGCCTGGCGCCTTCCTTGGCGAGGTCCTCGCACAGGCAGTAGCCAACGTGTCCGAGCCCCTGGACCAGGACATGCTTATCGGCCAAAGAGTCGTTGCCGTAGCGAGCCGCAGCCGACGCCTTGATGCCGACGTACACGCCGTATGCGGTCACTGGTGATGGATCACCCGAGCGCCCGAGAAGTCCGACGGCATGATCGGTTTCCATCGACACGAACTCCATATCGTCCGGCGAGGTACCGACGTCTTCAGCGGTGATGTACCGGCCGCCAAGAGCTTCAACAGCTCGCCCGTGCGCGCGAAAGACCATCTCCCGATCGATCATTTTGTTGTCGCCCCAGATGACAGACTTTCCGCCGCCGAGGTTCAGGCCTGTGATCGCGGCCTTATAGGTCATGCCGCGGGAGAGCCTGAGTGCGTCGACTACAGCTGCTTCGTCGGACTCATAGTTCCAGAAACGGGTGCCACCCAGCGCCGGACCGAGCGTCGTATCGTGGATCGCAATGATGCCCCGGTACCCAAGTTCCGGATCGTTCCAGAACGAGAGTTGCTCATGATTCCGATGAGACATCAGATCGAATATTTTCATATTCTGCTCCTTCTATTGATTCTGACCGCCAGCGTCGCGGAGGATCTCAGCAGCGATGATTTGGCGCATGATTTCGTTCGTTCCTTCATAAATCTCCGCGCCCTTGGCGTCACGGAGAAGGCGCTCGACCGGGTAGTGTTTCATATACCCGTAGCCACCGTAGATCTGAATCGCTTCGTCCGCCGCAAAACTCGCGGCTTCCGACGCTGCGAGCTTAGCCATGGCCGCACGAGCGGTGACGCCTCGGACTCCTCTGCGTGACCCGCTCGTGGTCAATGCCGTCCACGCCTTCGCGGCCTCGTGCGCGAGGGCACGCCCTCCCGCGAGCCGCTGTGCAGAATCAGCCAACTTGGCCTGGAGCGCCCCGAACCGGGCGATCGGAGTTCCGAACTGCTCCCGCTCGAGGGCATATGTGGCGGCGTGCTCCATCGCAGCCCTTCCAACCCCTACGGCCTGCGCCGCGACACCAATGCGACCCACGTCGAGCGCCTCGAGAGCATACCGCAGCCCCGAGTCTAGTTCGCCAAGCAGGGCGTCGGCACCGACACCCACGCCATCTAGAGAGACCCGGACCGTCTGTGACGCGCGCAGCCCGAGCATCTTTTCCTGAGCGCCTACGTGGTAGCCCTCGGCATCCGGTGACACGAGGAACACGCTCAGACCGTCCTCTGAAGTCCTCGCAAACACGAGAACCAGCCCGGCTCGACCACCGTTCGTGATCCAGCGTTTTTCCCCGTCGAGGCGCCATCCGTCACCGTCACGCGTCGCGGTCGTGGCAACCGACGAAGCGTCCGATCCGGCGTCAGGTTCGGAAAGAGCGAACGCTCCGAGGCAATCTCCTGCAGCCATCTGTGGAAGCCATTGAGTTTTTTGCTCTTCCGTACCGCGCTTGAGCACCAAATCGGTCACGGGCCCGTTGTGGATTGCGACACTCAGCGCCACCGCCGCGTCTCCCCAGGACAGCTCTTCCA
This sequence comes from Longimicrobiales bacterium, assembly GCA_028823235.1. Classification (NCBI taxonomy): domain Bacteria; kingdom Pseudomonadati; phylum Gemmatimonadota; class Longimicrobiia; order Longimicrobiales; species Longimicrobiales bacterium. Next base: position 19,607 of record JAPKBW010000013.1, read on the forward strand.
GCACGATCAGGTACGTCGATAGATCGAAGCCGAGCCCGCCGTGCTCCTCCGGAATCAGCATCCCAAGGAATCCCGACTCGGCCAGCTTTGTAAAGACCTCAGGATCGAGGGCTCGGGCTGCGTCCCACTCGGCCGTATGCGGGCGTAGCTCCGCTTTCGCGAAGTCCCTCGCCAGCGCCTGCAGCTCGAGCTGCTCGTCCGTCAGCATCACCCTTCACTCCTCATCATCATCATCCTCAACCGTATGAGTAGAAGCCACGACCGGATTTCCGACCAACCCAACCCGCTGCGACATATTTGCGAAGGAGCGGACAGGGACGATAACGGTCATCGCCCAAGTCCCGGTGCAGGACCTCGAGGACATTCAGGCAGGTATCGAGTCCGATCAGATCCGCGAGTGCCAGAGGGCCCATAGGGTGATTCATTCCCAGCTTCATTACCGTGTCGATGGCTTCAGGCTGAGCGACTCCCTCCATGCACGCGAACACCGCCTCGTTGATCATCGGCATGAGAACGCGATTCGATACGAATCCGGGGAAGTCGTTGACCTCTACAGGTGTTTTTCCGAGTTCCTCTGAGAGGGCGAGCGTCGCGGCTGTAGTCTCGTCGCTGGTCGCGAGCCCACGAATGACCTCGACGAGCTTCATGACCGGCACGGGGTTCATGAAGTGCATGCCGATCACGTCCTCGGGGCGACTCGTCCGCGCCGCGATCTCAGTAATCGAGATCGACGACGTGTTCGACGCGAGGATCGTTCCTGGATCAGTAACCCGATCGAGGGTCTCGAAGATGCCGTACTTGAGATCTGCACGCTCGGGAACCGCTTCCACGACCAGGTCCACTCCAGTCGATCCTTCTTCAATCGAATTCACAGTTTCGATCCGGCTCAGGGTGGCGTCCAGCTCAGCCCGATCGATGATCTTCTTTTTCACCTGACGATCCAGATTCCTAGAAATCGTCGCGACGGCAGAAGAGAGTACATCATCCGATAAGTCGATCAGCCGGACCGACTTCCCGTGCTGGGCCGCGACATGCGCGATCCCGTTGCCCATAGTGCCACCACCAATGACCGCGATTCGATCAATGCTCATCTCAATCCTCGTTTCTTGTGCTCAATGATCCCACGGCACGCGCCGCATTGCCTGGTCGGAGCCAAGGTCCATACCAACAAGCCCCAGCCACGCCGAGTATAACCACCGTGGCCACAACACTCCCTTCTGGGCCGAAGGATCCGCCTCCAATCCAGGGCGATCCCATAGGCACACCGTCATACATCGGCGTGTCCATGACCTCGAGGCCGCTCACGGGCACATCGGCTACAAAACCATGGGCCCAGTTCCACCCCAGATGCACGCCCGTCGCCCACCAAAGGCTCAGCGTCTTGATGTAGACCACACCGAGCAACACTCCAGCGACCATCACATTTGCCGTCGACAACACGCCCGCGCCCGGGTTTCCCAAGTGGAGAAGCCCAAATGCGAACGCAGTAACCGCGACCGCATTCGACCGTCCCCACACTTCTGCCAACGCCTGCAGCGGGTAGCCGCGGAGGAACGCTTCCTCTGCGGCCGCCGGCAACAAGAGTAGGAGCGCGCCAGACATGCCGCTCCACACCCACTCGGTTGGCGATCCCACACCGACCTCCCACTGGAGGCCACCCATAGCCGCCATAAGTCCGACAACGACCAGACCGAGAGTCACCCCGAGCCCGAAGCCCTTCCCGGTTTCGCTCACCGCCTCCGCGGAGGCGTAAAAACCCAGTGACCCCGGTCCCATCCCATCCAGCTTCAACAACCCGGAGCCAGTGAGCAGCGCCCCGCACAGGAGCCCCGCCGACCCGCCGATCAAACCAGCGGGCAGAAGAGCACTCAGGAGCAACGTGACCGAGACCGTGCCGAACACGAACAGGGTCAGGCGCCACCCCAGTCGCAGCCGCCCCTCAGCAGTACTGAGAAGGGTCGCGAGTGTCACACGACCTCGGAGGTTCGAGGTTCGCCGAACAGGTTCTCTAGCCGTTCCGGCCCAGCGTCTTACGGACCCCGAACACCGCGAAGAACCCGAACAGGACCTTCATGACGTCACCCACGACAAAAGGAATGACACCCAGTGCCATCGCTGCACCAAGACCCTGGCTCGTCATCATCATCAGTTGCGCGACACCACCCGCGTACATGGTTGAGACACCGAGCGTAAGCCCGAGGAACAGGCGCCACGCTACATCACCACGCCCAGACACCAAGCCAGCGACGAACGCTGCTGCCGGAGCAGCAAGCAGGTAGCCACCTGTAGGGCCCAATAGCCAAGGCAGCCCCGCGCCCCCAAACGAGAAGATCGGCGCACCCATCGCACCCACGGTGACGTACGCTGCCATAGAAAGTGCACCGGCCCGAGGCCCGAGCAGTACACCCGCCAGCACGACGATGAGCGGCTGGAACGTGACCGGTACAGGAGTGAGCGGAAGATGAACGGCAATCTGCGCACTGAACGCTGCCAGAAGTGCGAACACCACCACACTTACAGCGGTCCGGCCGCGCGTGTCTTCGACCCAGATAAGCTGGGTACGGTCTCTTAGGGTTTCCGTCATCGTATTCATTTGCAGTCTCCGTTTTCTCTTGGTCTGACCCGTGTCAGACCTTCTCGACCGAGAGGGCCACGGCGTTTCCACCACCGAGGCAGAGTGTTGCGAGGCCGGTGCTAACACCCCGGGCCTGCATGGCGCCGAGCAGCGTGACCAGGATTCTCGTTCCTGACGCACCAATCGGGTGTCCCAGTGCCACCGCACCGCCGTTCACGTTCACCAGTGATTCGTCCATGTTGAGGGCACGCATATCGGCGATCGCCTGAACAGCGAACGCCTCGTTCACCTCGAACAGTCCATAGTCGTCGATCACTTTCCCTTCCTTCGCCATCACATTCTGTACCGCAGCGATGGGCGCGAAGAAGAGATCCTGTGGCTCCATGGCACCGGTGGCATAGGAAGAGATCACCGCGTCGATCTCAAGCCCGTGTGCCTGGGCATACTCGAGCGAAGCCACCACGACCGACGCCGCACCATCGTTCAGGCCAGGCGCGTTCCCAGCTGTGACGACGTGCTCCTCGATGTCGTCGGGAGCATCGCGCACGAAGGCGGGGCGAAGGCGTCCCAGGGCCTCGACGGAAGTGTCGGCTCGGGGGCTCTCATCGGCAGCGAACACCGTGACTCCCTTCCGCGTCTTCACCTCGACGGGCACAATTTCATTGCGGAAACGGCCGGCCTCGGTGGCCTCCACAGCCTTCTGGTGCGAACGAAGTGAAAAGTCGTCGGCATCATCGCGCGACACGCCGGCCTTCGTCGCCGTGTACTCCGCGTGACCACCCATGTGACAGTCCCCGAAAGAGCACCAGAGCCCGTCTTGGATGAGCCCGTCTTCCATGGTCTGATTTCCGAATTTCACACCTCCACGCATACCGCGGACGTAGTAAGGGACGCTCGACATCGACTCCATTCCGCCAGCTACCACGAGGCGGCTATCGCCCGCACGAATCGACTGTGCAGCCAACATGACTGCTTTGAGCCCGGAACCGCACACCTTGTTGATCGTGAGTGCCGGCACGGTCGCGGGCACCCCGCCGTTGACCGCAGCCTGACGCGCAGGAGCTTGGCCGGCTCCCGCAGCGACCACATGCCCCATGATCACCTCATCGATATCGCCCACATTGATGCCCGCACGGTCTGTCGCGGCTCGAACGGCAATCGCGCCCAGATCGGGCGCAGAGAAGCCGGCGAGACCGCCCAGGAAACGACCGATCGGCGTACGGGCGCCACCCTTCAGGATAACCGCGGTACGGGATGCGTCACTCATCTATTCAAAGCCCTTCGATTCGTACCGTTGTTAGCCCGTGAAGATAACAAACATCCCACATCGGGTCATGGCTCGGGTCACCCTAATGCACGAATATCGCGGTTATTCCTCGCGAAGCTGTATCCGGCCCGCGTCGGGATCGAGTCGACCCCACGGAACCCGAGGATCATGTTCGAACACGAGTAGCCAGTCCTCCTCGAGGGCTCGCTCCCAGAGGACGCGCTTCGACTCAAGGGTCAGGAGTGGCTCGAGATCGTATCCCATGATCCACGGCAAAGGCAGATGCGCGGACGTCGGACATACGTCCGCCAAGAAACACGCCGTCTCCCCCCCACTTCTGATGAGTACGGACTGATGGAACGGCGTATGTCCCGGGGTCAGTGTGACCTCAATTCCCTCCGTGACTTGCCCCTCGCCCTCAACTAGATCCCAGAGCCCAGCTGCTCCGACCGCCTCAAAATTCTCGCGCAGGTAGCTGGCCCTGATGCGTTCATTCTGACTGTGGGCGAAATCAAGTTCACCCCTCTGCACGACATAACGAGCTTCCGGGAAGGCCGGCACAATCTCGCCATCATCTCGGCGAAACGTGTTTCCGCCTGCATGGTCGAAGTGAAGGTGCGTACTAAGCACGATGTCGATATCGGAAGGATCGAACCCGGCGTCTCGAATACCATCCTCAAGTCGGGTCGGATCTCCTGCGTTCGAGATCCCATAAATGTCAGCGAATTTCTCGCTGTACTTGTTCCCCACTCCGGTATCGATGAGGACGAGAGCGTTCGGAGCCTCGACAAGTAAGCACCGCATGGCCAAAGGGATTCGATTCCGATTGTCGGCAGGTATACGCCGCTCCCAGAGGGGCTTTGGAACAACTCCGAACATCGCCCCACCGTCGAGTTGCTGAACACCTGCTTCGATACCGTGGATACGAATTGAACCAACCTGCGTGGACCGGCTAAGCGGCAACCCTTCGTGCATCTCGCCTATCCTTGTCTTCGTGTGGATTCGTAGCCCGGGAGATCAAGCGAATACTGCTCCGAGTCGAAGTGTTTTTTGAGTCGGTCTCTCTTGAGATACCATTGTAGCGCTTCGAGGTCTTCGATGCCCCGGCCCGCGGCTTCGTCGAGAAGCCGCAACAGCACCCGCGCAGTGGCCAGTGCATCTCCGTGCGCACGATGACGCGCGTGTATGTCGATGCCGAAGTGGCGTGTCACCTCGTCCAGGTTGCGCCGCCGCAGCGCCGGGACCAGACGTCGGCACATTCGAACCGTGCAGAGACGGGGCACGTCGGGCGCATCGCGCGAGGCACGAAGTAGCTCGCTGGACACGAAGCCCCAGTCGAATGTCGCGTTGTGGGCAACGAAGACCCGCCCTCTCAGCCTCTGGTCGATCTCGTCTGCGACATCGTCGAAGTACGGGGCAGCGCTCACCATGTCGTTGGTGATGCCGGTCAACCCAGTAATCATCGGCGGGATCGCGCGGTCCGGATTCACCAGAGTCTCGTACTCTGCCACGATTTCACCGCCAAGCACCTCGACAATCGAAATGTCCGTGATGCGGTGGCCTCGCCACGAAGCGCCGCCCGTTGTTTCGACATCGACGACCGCAAAAGGAACCGTGTCGAGAGGCGCGCCGAACGGTACCACGTTGGGGTCACGCGTCCAGATACCTTCGCCATCCACCTGAAACCGTGGGTCGGCTCCGAGGAGGTGTAAAACCGCCGTTGCGGCCGCCCCTGGATGCCTGCTGAGCCCGAGGACTTTCTTCGCGAGTTCCAGTGTGTGTGTGGGTCCGACCGCGAGTACATCCGCGGCCGAGCGGACTAGAGAGGAGTCGCCTCCCTTAGTCACCCTTCCTGCTCTTTTTGGGTAATCGAGAACGACAACGCTTCCAGCTCCATCACGAGGTTCACGTCTTCCACGGAAACCGCCGGAGGGAGGTTCAGACGAATCGGCGCGAAATTGAGTATCCCCTTCACACCCACTTCCACAGCTCGCGCTGCCATGTCTTGAGCCCCTGCTGCAGGTATCGCGAGGATGACGAGCTCGACGTCGAGTTCCGAAAGAGTGGACTCGAATTCCTCAGGTCCACGAATGGGAAGATCCCCCCACAGGCAGCCGACCTTCTCCAGGTCGGAGTCGAAGATCGCGACACACTCGTAGCCTCGAGACCGAAGGGCCGGGTATTCAAAAAGAGCGAGACCGATGCGGCCGGCCCCGACAAGGGCGACCCGCCACGTCCGATCCACGCCCAGAATCGTTCCCAGGCGTTCGCGGAGTTCTTCGACTCGATAGCCTAGTCCACGCTTCCCGAAGGAACCGAAGTGAGAGAGGTCCTTTCGAACCTGCGCTGCCGTAGTCTGACCCCGAGCCGCCAGCTCCTCACTCGAAACAGTTCCACCTTCGCCCTCAAACCCTTCAAGCGAGCGCAGATAGTGCGAAAGCCGGCGAACCGTACTGTCAGGGATCTTCTTGTTCAAAATACGCCGAGAATCCAACGTTTATGCGGTGAATCCGCTCTTGTGAAATTCTTCACGAATGTAGGAGCGGGGAGAGGCCACGGCAACGAGCGCCTGATCGCTACAGGCGCTTCGTGAGGGCCAGAGCGAAAGACAGCCGGATGAAGTCTTCTGGAGCGAGCCGCTCGGGCCGATCCATGATCTCTATCCCGGCCTGATCAACCGCGGACTCCAGGCGAGGCTCGGCAACCTCAAGGTCGGGGTGATCGCGAAGAATCTTACCCAGCTGCTTGCGCCGCCACTGGAAGGCGGCTCGCACAAGTCGACGAAGGGCCTCCTCCTCTGCAGCTTCAAGAGGAGCGGGTAAGAATGGAGTGATCCGGATGATGGCCGAGTCGACGCCCGGTACAGGCCGGAACGCGCCGCGACGAACTCGAAACAGCTTCTCGACCTTCGCCACACTTCGAATACCGACGGAAAGCGCGCCGTACGCCTTGGAACCAACAGGCGCCACAATCCGGTCCGCGACCTCCCCTTGGATCATCAGGACGATGCGACGTGGTCGCGGCCGCTGGAGAAGGCGAAAGATGATCGGGGTCGTGATGTTGTAGGGGATGTTGCCAATCACCAAAGTCTCGTCGGGCCGATGCAGGTGCTCGTCCAGCGGGACCTTGAGGACATCGCCGTGGACAATCTCAACTGACGGCTCGTCCACGTAGCGAGACACAAGAATGCTGGCAAGATCATCGTCGAGTTCTACGGCTACGACCCGGCCTGCCTTTTCGACCAGGTGAGAGGTCAGCGCACCCTGCCCCGGGCCGATCTCGAGTACCTCATCGCCTGGCCCAACTTCGAGCGCGCGCACAATCTTCCGTTGCAGGTTCGGATCGACCAGAAAATTCTGGCCCAGCGACTTCTTCGCTCGTGCGTAGGACGGCTGCTGGCTCACACGCGTATCAGCTCGGCCGTCGGCCTCGGACGACGAGGGCCGTGCGGTCGTCGCCGAGTGTCGATAGATGTGCATCGGGCGACAGTTCGAAGAGCGACTCGATAATCTCCGGTGGACTGCGGAAGCGGTACTCGATCACAGCGTCGAGAACCTGCGACTCGCCATTCTTGAGGCCTCGCGTTGGAAGGGTATCGGACAGGCCGTCGGTAAACAGAAACAGGAGGTCCTCCTGTTCGCTCCAGACAACGCTCTCTTCCCCATAGGAATCCGGCCCTGCAAACCCGAGCGGCGGATCGGTCGCGGTGAGTCGCTCCGGCGTCCCATCCTTTCGGATTGCGAACGCATGAGGGTGGCCGGCGTTTGCGTATGTGAGGACCCCTGCGGCTGGATCGATCACGCCATAGAACACGGTGAGAAACATTTCGGTGTTTGCGAGCTCCTCCGCCAGAGCATCATCGAGTTTCCGCAGAACCTGGGCGGGCGACTCTGCTTCCCGAGCGTAGATGCCCGCGGCGCTCATGGTCAGCGTCATGATCAGTGCCGACGGGAACCCGTGGAGAGACACGTCACCAAGCATCACGCCGACTCGCCCGCCCGGCAGCTCGAAAAGCTGGTAGAAATCGCCCCCGACCTGTTCCGTGGGCTGAACCCGACCGGCTGCATCAGCCGCCTCGAAACGCTCAGCGACCGGCAGCAGCTTCATCTGAAGATCATGCGCCAGCTCCATCTCTTTTGCCATGCGAGCCGAAGATAGACTCTCCTGAACGAGCCGGTGATTCTCGATCGCAGCACCAATCTGAGACGCGATCGCCGCCAGTAGTTTTTGATTCGCAGGGCTGAACTTCCCTCCGTCGAGCCGCCCGATGAGGTTGATGACTCCGACCGTCCTTGACCTCCCGGTCCCCGGCGAATAGCGAATGGGAACAGAGAGGAATGAATCCCCCCCGGCTCTAGCGGCGCGTTTCTTCGAGTTCGGCTGACGGGAGGCGATAATGGAGCGGCCCTCTCGAAAGACCATCGAGGTGATGGTATCAGGATCATCGGGCGACAACGGGCCAGACCGCCCATCATCACCGACCTCTGCCGCGAGGTGGAGTTCATCGTCGGCAGACTCGTGCACCCAGAGCGAACCCCGCTTGGCACCCATGACGTCCCGGACTTCGCCCAAAATCATGGCGGCCCCGGTATCCATATCGAGCGTGGACCCGAGCGTTTCGCTGATCGAGTAGAGGAGATTGATCTCTTCGAATCGCTCCGAAAGCTCGGTGGTGAAGAAGTCGACCTCGCGAGTATGCGCGAAGCCCTGCACCAGTGCAGGGGTCAGAGCTGCGGACACTGCCTCTGTAGCACCTCCCGTGGCCGCCAGAACTTGAAGCTCAAGTTCGGCTCCAAGGTGAGGCACGATCGTGGAGGACGTCGGTGGAGCCTCGCCGTGCTCGGCACCCGCCGATTGGTACAGGACCTCGTCAGCTGCGCCCATCTCCCCGGCGGGGACAATGATGCGTAGTGTGGCTCCAAACGCTTCTTCGAAGTGCTGAAGCATCGAAAGGACCGGTTCCGGCAACGCCCCAAGGACGAGCCGGTCCGGAGTACTCAAGCCTGGGCGCCGCCTTCGAGGGCGCTGCCCGAGTCGAGCCGAAGAACCAGCGTCACCTCGTTACCGCGGTCGTTGTGCCAGACTTCATCCAGTAGCTGCCGCATGAGGAACAGGCCACGGCCGCAAGGTCGACTCACATTTTCCGGCCGTGTCGGGTCAGGTATCGACGCAGGGTCGAAGCCCGCTCCCTGGTCACGCACTGTAGCCTTGAGGCGACCCGACTCGATCGTCACTTCCAGTGTCACGCTCTGCGAAGGATCTTTGATGTTGCCATAAAGCATCGCGTTCGACAACGCCTCCGTGAGCCCGACCCGGAAGTTTAGATTCAGCTTACGCCCCTGCTCCAGACAACCGGAACAGCGGCCCATGACGAAATCAACCGCGCCCTCGATCGACTGAACGTCGGTCGGAAGCTCAAGTACGAGGTCCTTATCCATGCCGCCTGTCACGGCCCGAATTGACCTCAAAATCCCTCGAGTGCCTCTTCCTTGTTGTCCGTGATCCGGAATAGCGTATCGAGCTTCGTGAGCTCAAAAAGCATCCGCAGATCCTCGTTGAGACTCGAAAGGCGGAGCTCTCCGCCCTGTTCCCGAATCTTCTTCGAAAGGCTGACCAGAACTCCAAGACCCGACGAGTCGATGTAATCGGTGTTGGAAAAATCGATGACAAACTTCATGTCACCACCTTCTAGTTGCTCAAGCACCCGCTGCTTGAGCAACTGACGGTTACCGACAATGAGTTGGCCCTCGACCTCGATGAGCGTGACCTCGCTGCTCTTCGACACCTGAAAGCTCATGGATTTGTCGCTCCTCGCGTGTGGTAAGGGGAGGCGCAAGCCAGAGAGGGCACGCCCCATCTCCCGATCAGCATCGGTAATAATAAAAAGGAAACAAATGAACAGGCAAGGAAGTCGTCCGCATACATTTGCTATTCGCACATCAACGCAGTGATACAGGCGACCTGCACGATGTCTGCGGCGGCAGCGCCACGCGAAAGATCATTGAACGGGCGAGCCAGTCCCTGCAGAATCGGACCTAGTGCCTCAGCGCCTCCGAGGTACTGGACGAGCTTGTAGGCGATATTCGCGGCACCAAGGTCTGGAAAGACGAGCACGTTCGCCCGTCCCCTCAGCGGCGAATTCGGCGCCTTTCGCTCAGATACAGCAGCCGAGAGCGCTGCGTCGCCCTGCAGTTCACCATCTGCCATCACTTCGGGCATACGCTGGAGGAACAGCGTGAGGGCCTCCCTAACCTTGGCGACCGAGTCCCCTTCAGCTGATCCGTGCGTCGAATAGGACAGGAAGGCAACTCGAGGCTCGTCACCGACGATCTTCGAGCGCGCCGAGGCGGCCGAGACCGCGATATCGCTCAAGCGTGCTGCATCGGGGTCGGGCACGACGCCGGCGTCGGTGAAGGTCAGGACAGATGGCCCCGCATGGTGTTCGTGGCCGAACACCATGTAGAAGGCGGAGCTGAGCGTGCTGATCCCCTCGGCCAGACCTACGCAAACGAGTCCCGCCCGAACGACCTCCGCCGTGGGCCGCACGCAGCCTGCGACGGCTCCGTCGACGACACCTGTGGCAACAAGCGAAGCCGCCTGCATCAACGGGTCCTCGGCCATCGTATTCAGCGCAGATTCGCTGTCGCCCCGCCCTGCCCTCCGACACTGCACATGTGCCAGCGTGCTCGCACGCAAATCATTGGCGTCCGAGTCCATGATTTTTACGGCCGACAGGTCGGCACCGGCGACGGAAAGTCCTTCGTTCAGCGTCTGTGCGTCGCCCATTAGAACCGGAACGACGAGTCGCTCGCGGGAGAGTTCAGCAACGGCGCGCTGTACTCTCGGGTCATCGGACTCCGGGAAGACGATGTGGCGCACTCGCGCAGCCGCACGCGAGCGGAGCGACGTCCGGAAGTCGGCGGAGGCAGGTACGCCGGCACCCGCGGTCATCCGGCGAATTTCTGCTCCAGCTCAGCCAATACAGACGAGGAGACGAAACTCGACACGTCCCCGCCAAGAGCTGCGACTTCTCGTACGAGTGAGGACGAGATAAACGAATGATGAACCTCGGGCACCAGAAACAGCGTCTCCAGTTCGGATCGGAGCTCCTGGTTCATCTGCGCCATCTGGAGCTCGTACTCGAAATCAGACACCGCTCTCAGACCACGAATGACGAGATGTGCGCCCTGTGCCTCGGCGAAATCGACGGTCAATCCGGAGAACGGAATCGCTCGAATTCGCGGTTCCTCCCGAAACACCTCCGAGATGAGGGCCACTCGTTCGTCGACCGAAAAGAGGCCACGCTTCGATTCTGTGCTCGTGTGAGCGACAGCCACGATGACTTCGTCAGCGACCCGGAGGCCACGTCGCACGATGTCTTCGTGCCCGCGTGTGATTGGGTCGAAAGAGCCCGGGTAAAGGGCGATGATCGGGTTGGGTCGGCTCATGGGTCGCGCAGGAGGGTCGTGATGGCAGTATCCCCGTAGCGACGGGTCTTCACGCCGGGTGGCAGGGGCAACTCTTCGCGAAAAGGATGCTCCAACCAGAGTTCCTTGGCAAACGGCTGCTCGCGAAACAGTTCAACCAGTCGAGAGGCGGCCCCTGTAGAATAGGGTGGATCAGCGAGGGCCAGGTCCGCTGGTACGGTCAGCCGAGAGAGGAAGCGAAAGACATCATCTCCTACAACCACACACTCGTCGCGAGCTCTGAGTTGATCCACGTTGGCCCGAATCACATCGAGCGACTTTCGGGCCTGCTCGACACACGTGACCGAGCGGGCTCCTCGACTCAGTGCCTCGAGGCCCAGCGCACCGGAGCCGGAGAACAGATCCAGCACGGAGGCGTCATGCAGTCGTGGCCCCAGGGCGGACATCCACGCCTCGCGCACGCGATCGGTCGTGGGCCGAACATCGCGCCCCTTGAGCGGTCGGAGGCTATGCCCCTTCCATTGGCCCGCAATGATTCTCAACAAGTCCTCCCCGAAGAGCATAGCTGCCGTGGGCAACAATGCTTCCTATTCACGCGGAAGCCGAGAGTCTGAGGTCGGCCAGTTTCGCTTGGGCGGTGACCCGCCCCCGCCACTCGTTCTTCTCAAGACGAAAAATCACGTCGTAGGCACCGTCTCCTATGGACTCGGGCGCGTGTCGATCGGAGAGACCGAATCCGATCGCCTCCAGCATGCCCTCGCCCTTTCGTAGCGTGGCCTTCAGGTGGTTCTTGCCTACCGTGTGGGCGCCGGTGACATAGATGTGCTTGGCTACGAACAGCGGTCCAGGATTCCCCATACCATGGGGACCGAGGTAGCCGAGCCAATGGATCAGCTGAACATTGATTTGAGCGAAGTCGATCTCGATGTCGGGCCGCAGCACGGGGCGTGGATTCTCATCACCCAGCCGGGCTGACGCCGCCTGATTGAACGCATCCCTGAACGCTGGTAGTGCCTCGGGGAGAAGGTCCATGCCGGCTGCCTGCTTGTGGCCACCAAACCGTTCGAGGTGTTCCGAACAATCGGACAGAGCCTCGTACAGATGAAAACCGGAGATCGAGCGCGCGCTGCCACGTGCGAATTCGTCGCCAAGGGCCACCACGACCACCGGGCGATAGACTCGCTCGACTACACGGGAAGCCACGATGCCGATGACACCCGGATGCCAGCCAGTTCCCGCCACGACGACGCCTCTGTGGACGGCCGGGTCATACCAAGACTCGAGGTCCAGCAGAGCCTCTTCAAACATCCGCTGATCTTCTTCGCGTCTTTCTCGATTCGTTTCATCGAGCTGCCGGGCCATCCGCGTGGCTTCCTTCTCATCCTCGACGAGAAGCATCTCCAATGCATCGGCAGAATCGCCGATGCGACCCGCGGCATTGATCCGTGGCGCTAACTGAAAGCCGAGATGTCCTGCATTGATCTGGTCGATCTCGACCTTCGCGACCTTCGCCAAGGCGCGAATACCGGTCACTTGCGTCTTGCGAAACGTCTTCAAACCGAAGTGCACCAGCACTCGATTCTCACCGTCCAACGGCACGAGGTCCGCTACGGTTGCGAGGGCTACGAGATCGAGAAGCCCGAACAACGACTCCGCATCGACACCGAGCTGGACTGCAACCAGTTCCGCGACCCGAAACGCCAATCCCGTGCCACACAGTCCCTTCTCAGGATACGGACAATCCGACCGCTGGGGGTTCACCACAGCGTACGCGTCCGGAAGCGCCTCGCTCACCATGTGATGGTCAGTAACGATCACCTCGAGGCCAGCTTCATTCGCGCTCGCCACAGTTTCATGGGCGACGGTGCCGCAATCGGCGGTGACGATCAGTCGGGCATCCGCCGCAATCGCGGCGGCAAGGCCTGATGCAGAAAAATCGTAGCCGTCCCGAACCCTGTGCGGCACGAACGGCACGACATCCCCGCCGATGCTTCTGAGCCAGCGGGTGAGGAGCGCCGTCGCACAAATACCATCGACGTCATAGTCGCCGTGAACAAAGATGCGTTCTCCATCCCGAACCGCTTGGGCGATTCTGCTGGCCGCTCGAACGCCATCGGCGAGCTCAGCTGGATCGCCCAGGTGCTCCCACTTGGGGCGAAGGTGTCGCTTCGCCTGCTCAGGATCAACATACCCCCGGGCGGCGAGCACCGTACACACGGCCCCTGGAAGCCTTAGTTCCTTCTCAAGCAGGGCCACCGCAGACGCGGCGGGCGCTTCGGGCTCCATCCATCGCGGCGACGGGGCGTGAAGACGCGAATGCTCGCTCCCCGAACGCCCGGCCTGGGTCACTCCGCTTCTTTGTCCTCGTCGGCACCGACGGCCGATGTCTCGTCGGACTCCGCAGCGGCCTCTCCTGTTCCTTCAGAATCGGCCGGGCCGGCGTCCTCAGTCATCTCCTCTTCCGCACCTTCTTCAACCGGATCCGGTGCCGCCAGAATCACGCCGCAGGCCTCACACCGAATGAGAGTTTCGCTGTGCCGAATGTCATTCTGATGCTGTAGCGGCACGATCCCAAAGCAGTGGGCGCACGCACCGTCCTGGGTGAGCTCAGCGACCGCCGCACGGCGTCCGTCACCTCGGATCGCATCGTAGATCTTGAGTTCCCGCGGATCCATGCCATCCGTAAACACATCGCGCTCACTCTGCATGGACACGCGATCGGCTTTCGCTGTCTCACGCTCAGCGAGCAACTCGGCCTTACGCGGCTCCCAGATGCCCCTGGCCTCAGCCAGAGCAGCTTCGAGTTCAGTTACTCGATCTTCACCCTTCCGAACCGAGTCAATCAGGTTGAGCGCCTCTCCTTCGTCACTCTCGAGAGAGCGCCGCATCATCTCGAGTTCTGCACTCACCGCAGCCTCCTCGCGGAGATTCCGCACCCCATTGAGACGCTCCTCGAGCTGACGAAGGCGTTCGCCCTTGTCCACGCTTGAAAGCTCCAAACGGGCTTCTTCGAGCTTCATCTCAGTCGCTCGTTTCCGAGCGGTGTTGAGTTCGCTCTCGAGGAGCAGTGCCGGCTCCTCCGCCGCTTCGAAAAGTGGATCGAACTCGCGGATCGCCTGGCGGGCCCCCTGAATCCGGATGTCCAGTTTCTGGAGTTCCTTGAGTGCGGTGCGGCGCTGCTGCGTCATCTGCTCGATTCGTTCGGGTTTCGATTGACCGGGTCTCGGCGCATCGCCGATGCCCAGTAATTGGGGTCCAACGTCCTCAGTTCCGCGGCGAGCTTCGTCTTGTTCGACATCAACTCCAGCTTCTCCTCTTCACCCGCCGCAGCCTCAATCTGTCGCTGAAGGTCCTGGACACGGCGGTCGAGGGCCAGCACACGAATTCGATTCACTGACTCGGTGAAGACATTGATCCCGTGCGAGAGCTCTTCCTGGTCCGCGAGAATCTCCTCGAACCTCTGGGCAGCCACGAAATCCATGGCCACTGGTGGAGCGCGCACCTCGGGGTCTTCGAGAAGCACCTCAAAGATGGCTCTGTGGTATGAATCTTCAAAGTCCTCCGGCGATATGACTTCGGCGGCTCGCTCCACCCACTCGACGCCACGTACCATCACCTTCAGTAGCTGTGGCTCGGCGCCCATGTTCCTTATCGCCGGCCTCAGGCTCGGTGGGGCGCTTGGCGCAGGCCTCGACATGCCTCGATTGCCATGCTCGGCTCGCGTGCCTTGTCGGCCGTGATTCAGTCGCTCCCGCTCCATCTCCGCCTCTAGAGTTTCTCTCCGTACCCCGGTCATCTCGGCAGCTCGCGCCACATACATATCCCGCAGCGACGGGTCTGTGGCGGCACGGAGCGTGGGGAGAAGCTTGTCGACCGCCATTCGCTTGCGTTCGATCGAAGCGAAATAGTTGCCCGCCTGCAGGATCTGGATCTTCCGATCGAGGACATCGATGGCGTCTCCAATCATCTGGGCCATCGCAACCGAACCGTTGGAGCGTACGTAGGTGTCGGGGTCCTCTCCTTCTGGAAGACTGACCACCGCAGGGCGCAGACCGGCCTCGAGCAAGATGTCGCCGTTCTTGAACGTCGCCTTGAGACCCGCCTTGTCAGAATCGAAGAGGAGAACAACGCGAGTCGTGTAACGCGTCAGCCTGACCGCCTGGGCCTCCGTCAGGGCCGTGCCGAGCTGGGCAACGACATTTTCGAAGCCCGCGGCCGCAAGGGAGACGGCATCCATATACCCCTCGACTACGAGAGCGCACTTCTCGAGACGAATCGTATTCTTCGCCCAAGAAAGCCCGTAGAGATTCTTACCTTTCTCGTAGATGGGGGTCTCTGGCGAGTTGATGTACTTCGGCGCGTCTCCTTCCAGGATCCGGCCCCCAAAACCGATGACCTTTCCACCCAGGGACTCGATCGGGAACATGACCCGTCCGCGGAATCCGTCGTAGGGCTCCTTGCTCTTCTCACTCTTCTTGAGCAACCCGGATACCAGCATCACCTCTTCGTCGAAGCCATGTACCAGGGCGGCCTCCCGAAAGGCACGCCACTCGTCAGGCGCATAACCGATCCCAAACCGTTCAGCGGTCGCCGCGTCGACCCCTCGGTTCTCGAGATAACTCCTCGCCGTAGCCCCCACATCCTCTGCGAGGAGCTGCTCGCGGAACCACGACTGGGCGAAGGCAGCGATCTCGTAGTACGGGCGGTCAGGGTCATCCTCGGGCCGCACTCGGTGCTCGCGGCGCACCTCGACTCCGACACGCCCTGCTACGTGCTCCACAGCCTCGACGAAGTCCATGCCCAGGTGCTCCATAACGAAATCGAAGACACTGCCCGACTTGCCACAGCCAAAGCACTTGTAGAAGCCCTTGTCCGGTACGACGTAAAAACTGGCCGTCTTCTCATCATGGAACGGGCAACACGCCTTGAACTCTCGGCCGGCCTTCTTCAGCGATACCGAGTCGCCAACGATGTCGACGAGGTCGGCTCTCTCCCGCACCTCGTCGATGATGCTCTGCGGAATCAGGCCGTCAGCCACGGAAAACCGCCACCGTTACGCCAGCCCCACCCTCGGTCGGGCCACCCATACGGAAATCCCGGACGCGCGCATCGTTGGAGAGGACTTCGCTAACGCGCTGTCGGAGAGCCCCCGTCCCCTTCCCGTGAATAATCCGAAGTTGCTCGAGGTCCTCGAACACGGCGTCGTCGAGGGCTCGATCCAGGGCGAGCCCCAGCTCATCCACGCGCATGCCCCGCATATCCACTTCGATGCGTGCCTGTTTCGTCGGCGGACCCGACCACCCGCCTCCCCGTTTCGCTGGCCCCGGCAAATCAATCGGTTCGAGGTCCGCCGCTGGCACCTCCAGTCGGAGCCCCCCGACCACAAGCTGGACACGATCGCCGCGTACGCTGACGACCTTTCCGCGGGCGCCGCTCGCTCTCACACGAACGGACTCGCCAGTGGTCGGAGCTGCACCCGAATGCCGTCCTTTCTTGGACCTCGTCAGCTTCGCGCGATCGACTTTCTGACGACCGGCGGCCTTTTCAACACGCCTCCGTGCCTCTTTCGAAGCCTCATCCAATGATGCACCAGCGTCGACCGCTCTCTTCAAATCCGCGATCGCAGACTCGACCTCGTTCCGTGCGTCCATGAGGAGACGACGCGCGTCGGCACGCGCTCGGTCCTCGGCGCTGCGTTCGGCTTTCTTGACGGTCAGTTCCCGGCTCTCAACGTCCGATTTCTGACGTTCGGTCTGTATGCGCTCGATCGCGAGCTCGGCTAGAAGACGCTCGACCTCATTTTCCTGCTGGTCGAGGCGTGCAAGGACGTCCTCCATACTGGCGGCACCCTCGTCGCGATATGTGTCAGCTCGGTCGAGTACCTGTCCGGGGAATCCGAGACGTCTGGCGATCGCCAGACCGAAGCTCCTGCCCGGACGCCCCTTAATGAGTCGGTACGTGGGCTCCATCCGGTCGGTATCGAACTGGAGTGACGCATTCACGATGCCACTGCCCGGAGCATCCAGCTGCTTCAGCTCGCCGAGGTGGGATGAGGCGAGTGTCGTCGCGCCTCGAAAGACGAGCTCTTCGAGTACAGCTCGTGAGAGCGCAGCCCCTTCGGACGGGTCCGTGCCCGTGCCCATCTCGTCGATGAGCACCAGGGACCGCGCGTCTGCTTCGCCGACGAGCGCAGAAAGATTTGCGAGGTGTGCAGAAAAGGTCGACAGGCTTTGGGAGATCGACTGCCCATCTCCGATATCCGCAAAAAAAGAACCAAAGACCGGGAGCTTTGTCCCATCACCTACAGGCGGAACGATCCCGCTTTGTGCGAGCGCAGAAATGAGGCCGGTGGCCTTTAAAAATACGCTCTTCCCTCCGGTGTTGGGTCCAGAAATGACGAGGCATCGCTCGTCTCCTTCGATCACCAGATCATAGGGCACGACCGGACCCTCCCCGGCTTCGATCAGAAGAGGGTGGCGAGCCTCATAGAGTTCGATCCCAGAAGGGTCGCCTGAAATCACTCGCGGGGGCGTCCCTCCCCAGGCGTTGGCTGTTCGAGCGCGTGCATAGAGGCTGTCAAAGTCTGACAGCGCCTCAAATGCGCCCATGATCTCGTCGCGGTCTGGCGAAAGCCGTTCGGTCATTTGACCAAGCACGCGACGAACCTCCCGGTTCTCGGCACGCTCGAGGTCCCGGAGCTGATTCATCGCCTCCTGCGCCATTGGAGGTTCGACGAAGAGAGTGGCTCCTGTTTGGGACTCATCATGAATGATCCCTCCGACTTCACCCTTCCCCTCGCGGCGCACCGGAACGACATACCGACCCTCACGGATCGTGACCGACGCGTCCGGCACGAGGAAACGGTCCGGCAGATTCGCCATGTACTTCTCGAGGCTGCGCACGATGCGAGCGTGTGCACCCCTCAACTGATCCCGAATCTTCTTCAGCTCAGGGGAAGCCGTGCTCAACACGGTGCCATCGACATCGACGCATCGCTCGATCGCCTTCTCCAGCTCACGCCGCTCAAAGAGACGATCGGTGGTCGTCGCGAGCTCAGGGTAGCCGCCGGGGTGCGCCGACATCTCCTTGAGAAGGAGTCGCGTGGACGAAAGCAGCACTCCAATCCGAAAGATCCCGATCGGGTCCAGAACCGCGCCGTCGACAACGAGTTGCGCGAGCTCATTCCGAACGTCTGGAATCGCCCCCGGTCCCCACGAAGATGTCGCGTCAAGGAAACGCATCGCAGCTGCCACGCGGCTCAGTTCACGGACGATCGACTCTGCGTTGTCACGTGGGCGGAGCGCCAACACGCGCGCGCGGCCGACGTCGCTCGACGCACGGCGGGCCACATGCTCGAGGACACGCTCGAACTCCAGAACTTCGAGCGCGTGCCCGCTCATCGCGAGACGATCACCCCGCCAGCTCCTCACGCACGATCCGGTTGGCAGCCTTCCCGTCGAAGCGACCCCGAATTCGCGGCATCACCTGCCCCATCAGTGCGCCCATCTGATCGACACCGGAGTCGATCAACTCGCGGACCACAGCGCGCACGGCATCCTCCGTCATGCCCTCAGGAAGGTATTCGGCAAGCACCGCCGCCTGAGCGTCTTCATTGTCTGCCAGCTCGCCACGGTCCGCTTCTCGCATCTGTTCAGAAGCGTCTTTTCGTTGCTTGATTCCACGCGACACGACCTGCATCACACCGTCGTCGTCGATCTCTTCCTTGGTATTGATTTCCACGTTCCGGACCTCGGAAATCGCGGTCGAGATCACGAGTGTGCGAAGCTTATCCCGGTCTTTGCGGGCGGCGTTGAGATCGTTCTGGAGACGTGTCTTGAGTTCGCTGGCCACGGCGGGATCACCTCAGAGCTTCGGTTCTCGTTCGGGGGAGTGAAGCTATCGTCGAAAGGAGCACCAATCAACGCGAACACGATCGGCAGGGGCAGTCAGCCTGGGCTTAATATTTCATCCCGGAGGCCAACCCAGCCCACGTCCACCAAGAACGTGCGCGTGCAGGTGGTGGACCGTCTGTCCCCCGTCATCACCGGTATTCAGGACAGTACGAAAACCTACCTCTGCGAGCCCTTCCCTTTCCGCCACCTCGCGCACAGCCAGCAGCACCTCCCCCATCAGCTCAGCGTCCTCGACGGCTGCTTGGGCCAGCGACGGTATGTGTCGCTTCGGGATCACGAGTATGTGAACCGGCGCCTGCGGCCCGATGTCCCGGAACGCGATGACCGCGTCCGTCTCATAGACGATGTCCGCAGGGATGTCACGGGCAACGATGCTGCAGAAAAGACAGGAGTCGGTCACCGGGAATATCCTCAGAGTCGGACGGCAGGGTACCGAACCTGGCTATGCCAAGGCCGATTCATCGCACGGTAGGCAGTACGGAGGTGGAAATCTATCCGTCCCTCCATGACATGGAGCCGCCCTAAGTTGCATCGGATTTTTCTAGCCCCACAACCGATCCGAGGGCGACAGCCCGCGGGAACCATCCACCGAATAACCCATGAACGCAATTGCGAGCGCCGCGGACACGGTCCTGCGCGGACATCCACACCCGACTCTTCCCCTAAGTGATCTCGTGGAGCGCGTCGCCTCAGACGTGGCCAGCTCTGCTACGGCAGATCGCGTTCGCTTGGCCCCGAACGCTCATCCTGAGCACTTCAGAGTCATCGACACCTGGACACTTGGGTACGCGCGGGAGGGAGGCGGGGCTGCATCAAGGAGCTGGGTCGGCTCGATCACCGAGCCCTGGACTCGCGATCAGGGCGCCGCAAAAGGTGCCACTGCTCCGGACCGGAGCGCTCAAGGCCGGACCCTCGGAGCCCCAGCGCCAACGTGCGCCAGTTGGCGCGACATCTCGGCAGTCGGTCCCGCATGGCGGTCAGGCGCTGCGCTTAAAATTCCAGAGCGCTCGGCCCGCGAAGCGGTGTGCCGACACGTTCCGGCACTGTCGGGGACTGGCTCTGATCCCGCAAGGAGCAAGCGGGCTAGCGGTCGAACCGCCCCGAGCGCCACTCGCCGTCTGCGTCGACCGCCTGAACGGAAAAACCGCGCGCGACGATCGACTCTTCGACATCGGCCCACTCATGGTCGAGAATGCCGGAGACGATCATCCAGCTTCCCGCGGGCAACGCGGAGGCGCATCCATCGAACAACGGTGCGAGCAACCCCGCCTCGATATTGGCCACGATACCGGATACCGCCCCCCGGTCCGCGATGTTCTCCGTCGTCGCAAAACCCTCAACGATTTCGATCTGCTCGTCGACTCCGTTTCGCTCCACGTTCTCCCGCATTGCCTCGCAGGCGAGCGAATCCGCCTCGATCGCGACCACGGAAGCGGCCCCCAATCGAGCCGCTGCGATCGCGAGGATACCGGAACCCGCGCCGATATCCAACAGCCGATCACCAGGCTGGACTAACCCGTCCAACAGACGCAGGCAGCCCCGCGTCGTTCCGTGTTCAGCGGTACCGAAGGCCATGCCCGGATCAAGCTCGATGACGATGTCTGCCTCCGAGACGTCTGGCGGGTCGATCCACGAAGGGTGGATGACGATCCGATCGGTGACCCGACGGGACACCAGACCGCGTTTCCACGTCTCCGCCCACTCCTCATGCTCCTGCCAGTCGTGCTCAAGGTGAATCCGGTCGAGGTACGTCTCCCTGGTCAGTGTCTCATGCAACTCAGCGACGAAGGCCACCGAGTCGTCTGGCTCTTCAAACCACGCGATGAACCAGCCTGCGCGCTCCTCGACGCCACGGGCGCCCGACCCGACTATCGCGTCAGCCAGTAACGCACTCCGATCGGCAGACGCGGGAGAGCGAACTCGCACTTCCAGCCATCGGCGAGACTGGCTCATCCGCCGGTGAACGCCTCCTTCACACGCGACCAGAACCCTTTGTGGGAGCCTCTGCGCACCTTGTCTGGCGCCGCACGCTCGATCTCGGCCAGACTTCGCAGGAGCTCTTCCTGCTCGCCAGTCAGGTCCGAGGGCGTCCACACCACGACCCGCACCAACTGATCGCCGCGGACCGAACCGTTGACCTCGGGGACACCCAGGCCTTTCAGGCGCAGGATTTCACCACTCTGGATTCCATCGGGGATCGTGAGATTAGCCGGGCCGTCAATCGTCGGCACTTCCACTTCAGTCCCGAGTGCCGCCTGAGTAAACGTGACGGGCAGCTCGTGAACCAGATCCGATCCGTCGCGTACGAAACGCGGGTCATCCTGCACTTCGAGTAAAACGATCAGATCACCACGATGCCCGCCGCGTGGGCCAACACTCCCCCGCCCCTGTAGCGTGAGATAGTTCTCGGACGTCACACCCGCCGGAACTTCGACTTCAAGATCGCGTTCCTGTCGCCGCCGGCCCTCTCCCGAGCACTTAGAACAGGGCCTATCAATGACACGGCCCTCTCCCTGGCACGTGCGGCAGGGCTGGACGCTGACGAACTGCCCTAGAATGGATCGCTGCACCAAGCGTTCCTCGCCGGAGCCACCACACGTCTGGCACGCTGTGGGTGCGCTGCCCGCAGCGGCACCTGAACCGGTGCAGGTGTCGCACTCATCGAGCAAGGCGACCCGGACGTTCTTCGTGACCCCGGCCGCGACTTCGGAAAGTGTGAGCGACAGGCGAATACGAACGGTTTTTCCCTTCCGGCTCGCCCCCTGCTGGCTTCGGCCACCACCCATGCCGAAGTTGGAGAAGCCTCCGAAGTCGCGCATGAAAACGTCGATCGCTTCGTCGAAGCCGAACCCTGCGCCCGAGTGGCCACCTCCGCCAGCGCCCCGCACCCCCTGCTTCCCGTGGCGATCGTAGATCGTCCGCTTCTCGGAGTCCCTGAGAACCTCATACGCTTCAGTGACTTCCTTAAAGCGCGCCTCGGCCTCTGCCGACCCCTGATTTTTATCAGGATGGTACTGCATGGCCAGCTTCCGATAGGCCTTCTTGATCTGATCGGCGTCCGCGTCTTTCGGGACCCCGAGCTCTGTATAGTAGTCCGACATCTAATTCCTGTTGGTCTCCCTCGTCGCCTGCGAGGCGCAGGAGTCAAGTCGCGAGAATTCGCGTAACGAGAGATGAAGTGTAGTCCACGATCGTTACAATTTTTTCGTACGGCATGCGGGTCGGGCCAATCACCCCGATGACGCCCTTCAGGTCGCCCACGCGGTACTCCGCGGTCACGAGTGTGAAGTCCGAAAGAATACTCGAATCGTTCTCGCCGCCAATGGTAATACGGAGGCTTCCTCCGTGGGTGCGCGTACCCACCGCCTCAGCCAGAAGATCCCGCTCTTCCGTGAGGCTGATGAGGTTCTTCAACTGCTGCCCGCTCTCGAACTCCGGCTGGGCTGCCAGCACACTCGCGGGGCCCAAGTGAAGTCTCGACGACGCGAGTGAATTCAGATCGAAAAGCTCCGCGCTCGACTGAACGAAGACATTCAATAACTCCGCTCCGCGCTCATCATCGATCGAATCTCGAAGCCGTTCCGGGAGCGTGCGGCGTATCTCGGTCAGCGTCTGACCAGCCAGCCGCTCGTTCAGAGCGACGGTGATCGTCACGAGAGTCGCACTAGGGATTTCGACAGGAAGATCGACGTATACCGTTCGAACCACCCCGCCCCGGATCGTCGCGACCAACAGCACCTTGCTACTCGAGACCCTGACCAGCTCGAGCTTGTCCAACACGGCCTCTTCCAGCGTTGGCGCAACCGCCACACCGAGCTCGTTAGAAATGAGACTGAGTGCCCGCGTTGCGTGAAATACGAGTCGCTCGACCGCTGAAGTACTCGCGCCCTGGAGCTCCCGCTCCAGGTTCTGTCGATCCTGAGGCGTCGGCTCCGACGGCTCCATGAGGCGATCGACAAAAAACCGATATGCCAAATCGGTCGGAATCCGACCAGCAGAGGTGTGCGGGTGGAAGAGGTAACCCTTCTCCTCGAGGTCGCTCATCGTGTTCCGAATGGTTGCCGCGGAGACGCCTAGATCGAAAACCTTCGACACAGTCCGGCTTCCCGCAGGCTCCGCAGTATCGACATAGGTGCGCACGACGGCCTCAAGAACCTGTCGTTCTCGGTCGGACAAATCTGTTCCGACTATGTCACGTCGATCGTTGGTAGCCATAGTCGAAGATCGAAACTCTGTTACGTGCGGGTCAACCCGCCGTGCCAGATTCGTCGAGCTCAACAGCAAGCTGATCGAGCAGAAGCCACCCTTCTGTGGTGAGACGAACACGGGTCTCGTCCCGAGTCGCCAGCCCGCGGCGAACCCAACCGGAGGTCACGCTGTCTTGGTCGGACCCTAGCGCCGGGCGTGGGATCCCGTCATCGGTTCTGAGGCCGAGCCAGGCCGACTCGAGGCGTCGAGCCTCATCGTCAATGGCCTCTCGCTCTGCCTCTGGCGATCGACCCGCGGCGACCTCGAGTCGGTACGCTTCCCAATCCCTCACATTCCACCTCCGGATCGGGGAGGCGAAGCTATGGGCCCCGTTGCCTAGACCCAGGTAGGGGACGTCCGACCAATAGGCAGCGTTGTGGCGAGCCTCGGATCCCGGGCGGGCAAAATTCGAGACTTCATAGTGCCGGTAACCCGCAGCAGTGAGAACCTCGACGGCCCTGATATACTCCTCCTGATACTGGTCCTCATCGACTGGAGCCTCTCGGTTTTCGCGGACAGCCCGGCCGAGCGCGGTCCCGGACTCGACGGTAAGTCCGTACAGGCTGACATGAGACACATCGAGATCCAGCACTCGCTCGAGGTCATCGTCCCATGAACGTCCGAGTCGGGCTGGCAGTCCGAAAATCAGGTCGACACTCACGTTCTGGATCCCGGCGTCTCGAGCGGCCGCCAGCGCCGCGATCGGCCCTTCGGCACCGTGAAGGCGTCCCATCCACTTAAGTCCGGCTGGGTCGAAGGTCTGAAGCCCAAGGCTGATGCGATTCACTCCAGCGCTCGCCCAGGCCGACGCGACGTCCCGGGTCAGGCTCTCCGGGTTCGCCTCCGCCGTCCACTCGAACTCCGGGTCGGCGAGACGGTCGCGTCCGAAAAGTGAAGCAAGCCCCTCCATCGCTCCCGGGCCAAGAAGCGATGGAGTTCCTCCGCCGACATACAAGGTGTCGAGGCGTTCCGAGAGAACGAACAAACCTTCTTTGCGAACAAGAGTGAGTTCCTGACCAAGAGCTTCGATCCAGGCCGGCAGGTCACCGGTACGACGCACCGTCACCGCAAAATCACAGTACACGCATCTGCGGGCGCAAAATGGCGCGTGCACGTATACCGAGCCGGTTTCGATAGCGTCCTGAGGAGCGACAGACTCGTGAGCGGTGTTCTCCCGCCCTGTCATGCGGCTCGCCTGAAGCGCATTCCCGGCAGCTGATCGAGAACCAAGAGATCGACGGCATCCTCCGGAATGCCGTCAGACGTCACTTCGGGAAACCCTGGCCGTCTCGCATCAGGGCGTCCACCACTCGTCCGGCGAAGATCCTCGTTCCTCGGCCGTCACCGCGTCACGCGCCTCCCAGAGCTTTTCGAGAAGCTCGGGCAGCCCTTTCCGAGCGATCGCCGAAAAAGAGAAAACGCCCAGTGCGTTGTCCGCTAATACGGTCGGACCCGGATCGTCCGGGCCGAGCATGTCGGTCTTGCTAAGTCCCACGACGAACGGGGTCGTAGCAAGATCTACTGAATACGCTTCGAGTTCGGCACGAATACGCTCGTATTCCGCCTGAGGGTCCTCCGCGTCGACGGGAATCATGAGGAGGAGCACTCTGGTTCGTTCGATGTGCCGAAGGAACTGGTGCCCGAGGCCCTTCCCTTCATGCGCACCCTCAATGATTCCCGGAATATCCGCGATGACAAACGAACGGAAGCCCGAAAGCTGAACGACCCCGAGGTTGGGTTGGAGCGTCGTGAACGGGTAGGCGGCGACCTTGGGTGTCGCAGCGGTCACCGCGGCCAGCATCGTCGACTTTCCTGCATTGGGCTCCCCGACGAGGCCGACGTCCGCGATCAGCTTCAACTCCAGCCGGATCGTCCGCTCTTCCCCCTCTTCACCCGGTTCGCAGTGCCTAGGAGCCTGGGTTGTCGCGGTCTTAAAGCGAGTGTTCCCCCGCCCTCCACGGCCACCCTTCGCAATAACAATCGACTCGCCATCCGTGAGGAGTTCGCCGATCAACTCCTCGGTTTGGGCGTCGTACGCTACGGTGCCAGGTGGGACCCGGAGAACCAGGTCTTCGCCGGACCGGCCTGTCATGTCTTTTCCAGCCCCGTGCATGCCCCGTTCAGCTTTGTAGTGGCGTCCGTAGCCGAAGTCGAGCAGGGTCGCGAGCTGGCTGTCGGCTTGGAGATGTACATCGCCACCCTTCCCGCCGTCTCCGCCCGCCGGACCGCCCCTCGGCACTCCGGTCTCTCGGCGAAAAGCCGCCGAGCCAGAGCCGCCAGTCCCGGCGATGACCTCCACTACTGAGCGATCAACGAACATCGTCAGGCCCCCGCCGTCGCAATGGCTGGCAGATCAAACTCAGCTCGAATCTCACCGACGATCTCACCGCGCGTGTTCATCACGTCCGGATTCGCGTGCACCCGGAGCCGCTCCACCTCTGTCGCGTCAAGCACCCCGAGGCACTCCAGCGTCCGAATGAGTGCCACCTCAACAGCTCGTCGTCCTCCGTCCGGGACCTTGATGGCGAAGCCGAGGCCCTGTGAAGGCACGCCTCCGCCGTACACACCCTCGGCGCCAAGCTTCACAAAGACCCGGTCGCCCGCGACTTCCATGACCTCTGTGCATGTGCGGCCCGTGCCACCGACCATGAACGAATTCGTCGTCATAGCGTCGACGACAACGGCCGCTGGCTCCCCTCTCGACGCGGCTGCAGCATAGCGTGCGAACGAGGCCGCCATGACGTCCAGTGGCACAGCAAAGCACGGAATGCCACATCCATCGATGCCCTTCCGGATGCCGTCCCGAGCGACACCAGTCCACCGCTCCACTTCCGTGAGCATGCGTTGCTGGACCGGGTGCCACGCCTCCTGGTAGTGCTCGGGGTCCCATCCCATGGCCAGAGCAAAGGCGATCATGCCGGCGTGCTTCCCTGAGCAATTGTTGTGGATCCGATCAGGCGCATGTCCACCCGCCGCCAGTATTTGCGCAGCGAAGGGCGAAAATGGAGCGTGCGCGCCGCACTGGAGCAGTGATTCATCCGCACCCGCTTTGGCAAGGATGGATCGCGCCCCTGTAACGTGGGCCAGTTCCCCTTCATGTGAGGCACAGCATAGCGCGAGTTCTTCCGGGGTCAGTCCGAATCGCCCAACTACACCCTCCTCCACCAGCGGAAGGGCTTGCATCGGCTTTGCCGCCGATCGATAGAAGGTCATCGTCGTCTCGTCGCCCACACTCCCGACCTGCCCTTCGGTTTCGTGCCACACCGCAACAGACACGGCATGCCTCGACTCCACAACGTCACCGCGAACGACGGAGACGACACCGCTCACGACGCGTCCTCGCAGGGCAGCACCGTGCTTGGGGGCGCGATTCGGTGCACCTCAGAATGACTGAACATGCGGGAAATCAATCACAGAGTGCGAGGCACGGAAATACCCGACTGGGACACGCCGACAATCGATACCCCAAGTTGCCAGCTCAGCCCTGGGGTTCAGCCTCTGTCTGCAGGCCGGTCACGTCCGTGATCAACTGGCCAGGTGTCGGCGCACTTCCCAGAATCTCGACCGCCCGAAGAAGCTGCAGATCATGGGCAAGAAGCTGACTGAATGCTCCTGGATCACCCCACGCCTGCAATGCGATTTCACGCTCGAGGTGATATCGGACGAAGCGCTCCGCATTGTCGAAATCAGCTCGATCAATCGTCGCCCCGTACTCGGGAAGCATGGTGTAGAACGTCTCGATTTCAGCCGTACCGACGGTGAAGCCGATCTCCAACTCCGGGTGCTCGGCCACATAACCGACAGCGTAATTGAAAAGCGTCAACGAGAAAGCGCCTGCCCGTGCGAAGAGTCCACGCACCGCATCTACTTCACGCGGTACGAGCGTCTCCGGAGCCACAAAAAGATCTGGGGTAATCCCGCCTCCACCGTAGAGGGTGCGACCGGACTCGGATTCAAACGTCGGGCGCCCCTCAATACTCGACGGCTGTACGAGTTGTCCCGCGATCGAAAGTACGTGGGAAGGTTCAGTCTCCCCTCGATCTCCGGACTCAAGATGAATGGAACGCCCAATCGGCGTGAACCATTTCGCCGTGGTCAGACGGAGAACGTCGCCGCCCGTCAGCCGGAAAAGGCTTTGGACAGATCCCTTTCCAAAGCTCGCCTCACCGATCAGGATCGCTCGATCGTAGTCCTGCAGCGCACCCGCCACGATCTCCGACGCCGACGCCGACGACCCGTCGACCAATGTCACGACAGGTAGCCCCGGAAAACGATCGGGGGTTGAAGACGAGAACGTTTGGTTCTGGTCGTCGGCCCGTCCACGCGTCTCGACGACGGACTGGCCCGGCGCCAGAAAGAGATCCGTCACGGCGATTCCCTGGTCAAGCAATCCTCCGGGGTTACCACGGAGATCGAGGACCAGGCCAGTCATTCCCTCCTGCAGGAGTGAATCGACGGCAGCCCGTACTTCGGTGGCCGAGGTCTCACGGAACGTCAAAAGCGGCACATACCCGACACCATCCTCGAGCATCTGGGCGAAAGGGACCGCTTTCAGGCGAATGACCTCACGGGCAATCGTGAATTCGATCGGTTCCTCAACACCCGGTCGGAGCATCTGAATCGTGACCGTATCCCCCGGCCGGCCTCGGAGAAGCTCCACAGCCTCATCCGTCACCATCGTATCTGCTCGGACTCCTTCGATTTCGAAGAACTGATCGCCAGTCCGGATGCCCATTCGCCCACCGGGGCCACCAGGAATCGGGCTCACGACGGTGACATAGCCGCCACGGTCGATGACCTCGAGCCCGACGCCGCCGTACTCACCTTCCGTACGGATTCGGAGGTTTTCGTAGTCGGACGCAGGAAGAAAGGACGAATGAGGGTCACCAAGGTCACGGAGCAGGCCGTCGATCGCGGAGTTGTAGAGCCCTTCCATATCAACGTCGTCGACGAAGCTAGATTCGACACGGTCCACGACCTCCTGCAACACACGGGCGCGCACATAGACGTTTTCGGCCCGATCCACGCCCTCTTGCAGCAGCCACCCACCGGTGATAACCGAAAAGAACACGACCAGGAATGGCGCGACAACACTTCGTTTCATGATCCCCTTGTCATCCTCGTCTGTAGGAATCGTCGGAGAGACGATCGCCAGACCCTAGCATACTCCACCCGAACATCTTCGGTCACCCGAACGGGGGAAAGATTGTCGGAAAACGCGCGATGAGTCGATCGCGGATCCGTGTGTGAACATCCTCAGTCAATCCGCGAGCGTTCACGACCTCGACGCCGGGCTCAGACGCCGCAAGAGAGAGATACCCGTCGCGTACGGCCTGTCTGAATCCTGAGCCCGCCAGTTCGATCCGATCCGGCTCAGCCCCGTCCCTCGCCTGGCGCTGCTCACCCTCGGACGCCGGCAAATCCAGTACGAGGCAGAGATCGGGGGCGAGGCCTCCGGTCGAAATCTCAATCCCGCTACGAACCTGGTCGAGGTCGAGCCCACGCCCGTATCCCTGGTATGCCAGCGTCGAAAGAGAGAATCGGTCCGCGAGGACCGTCGTACCGGCATCAAGTGCAGGCCGCACGACATCTCGGATAAAGGCGGCCCGGGCTGCGAGGATCAACAGCAGTTCGGACTCGGGGGGCATATCCAGGTCTCGCCGCCTAAGAACAAGCTCCCGGATCGCCTCGCCCACAGGCGTGCCCCCGGGCTCCCGTGTCGAAACATGAGGAAGCCCAATGGCATCGAACCAGGCAGACAACAGCGCAATCTGAGTCGTCTTACCAACCCCATCCCCACCTTCGAGAACGATGAATCGTGCCGTCCCGGTCATACTGCGCTACTCCCAAGTTTTAGTCGTAGTACTCGACACCAAGATGCGTAACCATCTCTTCACCCATCATCCAGCGAAGCGTGTTCTTGAGCTTCCAGTGCTGAATGAAGATGTCGTGCTCGGGGTACAGACCGGGGACGGTCTGCGGAGCCTTGAAGTAGAAGGACAGCCACTCCTGAATGCCATCCATTCCTGACCGACCCGCGAGGTCGAGAAAGAGGGCGAGGTCCAGAACGAGCGGGGCTGCCAGGATCGAGTCACGGCAGAGGAAGTCCACTTTGATTTGCATGTGGTACCCCATCCATCCGAAGATGTCGATGTTGTCCCAACCCTCTTTATTGTCACCACGTGGCGGGTAGTAGTTGATCCGCACCTTGTGGTACATGTCGCCGTAGAGCTCCGGGTAGAGCTCCGGCTGAAGGATGTGCTCAAGTGCTCCGAGCTTCGACTCCTCTTTCGTCTTGAATGACTCCGGATCGTCCAGAACCTCGCCGTCCCGGTTACCCAGGATATTCGTACTGAACCAGCCCGACAGCCCGAGCATCCGCGTCTTGAAGCCCGGCGCAAGTATGGTCTTCATGAGGGTCTGACCCGTCTTGAAGTCCTTTCCTCCGATCGGAACACCCCTCTCCTTGGCCAAGTCCTCCAGCGCCGGGAAGTCAGCGGACAGGTTCGGAGCACCGTTCGCATAAGGGATGCCTTCCATGATGGCCGCATACGCGTACAGCATGCTCGGCGCTACCGTCGGATCATCAGCCTTCATCGCAGCCTCGAACGACTCAATCGTTTCGTGCGCGGCCCCTGCGCGAAGGAAGATCTCCGTGGAAGCACACCAGATCATTACGGCCCGAGCGCAACCGTTCTGCTTCATGAAGCGACGGATGTCGCCACGGATCTCCTCGGCCTGCTCGAACTTGGTCCCAGTTTTGGTATTCGGGCCTTCCAATTTCTTTACGTAGGCCGAGCTGAACGCGGCCTTCATCGGCTTGATCGAAGACATGAAATCCTTGATCGGATCCAGGTGGTTCTCCTTGTGGAGAACTCCGGCGTTTAGGGCGCTTTCATATCCATTGTCCGGAATCGGATCCCACGAGCCAAACACCAGGTCTTCGAGCCCCGCCAGCGGGACAAAATCCTTGATGAGGGGGGCATTCTCGTCTGTCCGCTTTCCAAGCCGGATCGTGCTCATCTGAGTCAGACTGCCGATCGGCCTCGCGATCCCCTGCCGGGTACCTTCCACGCCGGCGACGAACGTCGTCGCGACCGCGCCTAAGCCCGGGAGCAGAACACCGAGCTTACCCTCAGCCGGCGTAATCTCTCTTGGTCTTCCCACGTCTTCTCTCAATTTTTATGTGGTTCTGATCAATCACCAAAGTGGTCGATCTATGAAGAGATGATGATGCGGCTGGCGGCGCCTTCTTCGATGCCCTTGGCCACGGTCTCATTCACCTTGTACATGACCTTCTCGAAATTCGTCTGAGCCGAGATGACTCTCTGAAACGACGGCAGCGCCTGTAGCTCTTCCGCCGTCGCCGTATACTGGCTCCGGAGCTCCTCATCGGGCTCCTGCCCTCCACGCATCTGGGCCTCGAGTTGCGCCTCCAGCTCCTGGATACGGTTCCGGAGCGTGACCAGATCTCGATCTTCATCGGCCGCGTCCGTCGCCCTCTTCAGCGCCTGGTACTCATCAGTGCGAGCGAGCGCCCCACCGAGCTCCTGTGCCATCTCCTGAATTCCAGCCATCCCAATCTCCTCTTTCAGCAGCGGTCGAACCGCTGTTCAAATGCAGTGTCAGACCCCGTGCGCGAGCACGAAGCGTTCTCTCCCCGCGTAGTCCCTCAGGACTCGAATCTCTTCGTAGTGACCGACTCCCTCAAGCAGGCTCGCCACATACGGCGCGTGCCCAGAGCCGACCTCTAGGGCCAGCAATCCGCCAGCCTTCAGGTGATCTCGTGCTTCTCCAACCATCCGGCGAATTACATCAAGTCCGTCAGGTCCGGCAAAGAGAGCCTCACGCGGCTCCCAGTGACGAACCTCGGGTTCCAGCATCACTTCATCTGCCTCTGCCACATAGGGTGGATTGGAAACGATTACATCGAAGCGTTCCCCTTCCAACAGGGGCTCGAAGAGCGAGCCCCACCGCAAATCGACCTTGTCGACCAGCTCGGCGGCATCACGGTTGCGTCGCGCGACCTCGAGCGCCACCTCCATAATGTCAGTTGCCGTGACGTGTGTAATATACCCCTCATGGGCGAGGGATAGCGCTATTGCCCCAGAACCCGTGCCGATATCGAGGGCTACCGGGTTGACCGGGGCCGCCACCTCAGTCCACTCATGGATGACATCCACGAGCACTTCCGTCTCGGGTCGCGGGATCAGGACGCCCGGACAGACTTCAAGGTCGAGCTCCCGGAATGGCTGTCTCCCAATGATGTACTGGAGCGGTTCTCGAGCAGCGCGCCGCTTGAGAAGCGGCCGGAATCCGTCGAGTTCATAGCGTGACAGTGGTCGCTCGAATTCCAGATAGAGCTGCAGTCTGCCAACACCGACGACGTGCGCGAGCAGGTGCTCCGCATCCAGTCGGCTTGAGGATACGCCCTTGTCTGCGAGGTAGTCCGCACTCCACAGAATCATACGCAGGACAGTCCAGCTTTCTTTCGAGGAGTCCGCGCCATTGGCGCTCACGCCTCGTCGGCCTCCATCTGTTCTTCCTGATCAGCCAGCCGCAGCGCGCTCGTCAGTTCATCGAGATCACCGCCCAGCACATCGTTCAGTCGATGTAGCGTCAGGCCAATTCGATGGTCAGTCACGCGACTCTGGGGAAAGTTGTAGGTGCGAATTTTCGCCGACCTGTCTCCGGTACCGACCTGGGTTCTCCGTTCCCGTGCACGCTTTGCCTCGGATTCCGCAACCATGTGATCCAGCAGTCGGCTCCGAAGCACCTTCAGTGCCTTCGCCTTGTTCTTGAGCTGCGATTTCTCGTCCTGGATCGAAACAACGAGCCCAGACGGGATATGCGTAATCCGCACCGCAGAGTCGGTGGTGTTGACCGACTGACCACCGGGACCCGATGATCGATAGACGTCGATACGGAGATCATTCGGGTCGATCTCCAGGTCGACCTCTTCCGCCTCAGGAAGTACAGCCACGGTCGCCGCTGAGGTGTGAATTCGGCCGGAGCTCTCGGTCGTAGGGACCCGCTGCACCCGATGCACACCAGACTCGTAACGAAGTCGGCTGTATACGCCTCGGCCACGGAGCGTGAAGATCGCTTCCTTGATGGACCCCGGAATGCCTTCGGAGACGTTCATGAGTTCCATTTTCCACTTGTTGCGCTCGGCGTACAGCCGGTACATCCGCATGAGGTCGGCCGCAAAAAGTCCCGCTTCGTCGCCGCCCGTACCTGCGCGGATCTCAATCACAGCCGGACGATCCCCTAGAGGGTCAGGCGGAATCAGAAGCTCTTTCAGTCGCACGCTGAGAGTCTCGATCTGCCCGGCCAGCGACTCGGCCTCCTCTTCCGCCATCGCCTTCATCTCGGGGTCCACTGACTCCTCGATCAGCTCGACCGCATCCGCGTGCTCGCCAAGAGCATCACGCAGGGCCTGCCCCGCAGTGACGATGGGCTCGAGATACGCCCGCTCCTGTCCCAGCTCCCGAAGCATGTCCGGGCTCGATAGGACTCCAGGGCTGCCGAGCGCTTCCTGGACGCCGGTAAAGCGACGCTCAGCGTCCGCCAGACGGTCGTCCAACCTCGGGTCGAGCGTCGCGGCCTTCATGATTCGAAGTCGAACCAAAGACCGCCGTAGCGGCCCATCATCGGCTTACGGCTGAGCCGCCGGCTCGCCGTACTTCTTCTTGAATCGGTCGACGCGACCTGCGGTATCGACGAGACGCTGTTTGCCAGTGTAGAAAGGGTGACACACAGAGCAGATGTCCAAGTGCACTTCTTCCTGCGTAGCCATGGTCTCGAACTTGTTGCCACAGGCGCAAGACACCGTCGCTGTCATATAGTCGGGATGGATGCCCTGCCTCATGTCCTGCTCCAAACGGCTGAGTTGAAAACGGACCGGGTCGAATCGACCTAGGCCCGGAACCGAGCGCCTGTTGAGCGCGTCGGTGCTTAGCCCGGAAAACTTAAACGACCTGGGAAGGGCGGTCTAGTGACAAGCTCTGCCTGTGGCGTCGACTCTCTGCGATTCCCCACAAAGCCACCAGCAACGTCAGGGCCGCAGAAGCCTGCCCGAGCAAGTCTCCATATCGGGTATAGAACGTCAGAACGTCAGTCGTCACGATCTCCTCGATCGCCACGTCCTCCTCGAACAGGCGAGTTGCCCGGTGGACCCGGCCGACCGGATCGATGAAGAGTGAGATCCCGGTGTTCGCAGATCTGGCCACACCCGTGCGATTCTCGATCGCCCGCATGACCATGTGGGCCGGATGCTGCCAGAGCGCCGTCGTTCGGGAGTACAGCGGCTCGCGGCCGTACCACGCATCGTTCGTAATGTTGATCAGCACATCCGCGCCGGCGCGGCGAAACGCTCGGGAAGCCTCAGGAAAAACCGACTCATAGCAGATGAGTACTCCGTACGCGGTCTCATCGACCATCGCCAGCGGCCACCCCTCTCCGATTCCGTACTCGCCGAAGAACGGGAATCCGCGAAACAGACTCATGGGGACAAACGGCACCCTCTCGACAACCGGCACCAGGTGGTGCTTGTCGTACTGGAAGTCCATCAACCCCTGAGGGTTAACCATGAACGCAGAGTTGTACGGGGTCGCGCCTCCGTCGTCGCGCTCGACGAAGCCGTAGGCGCCGAACAGAATCGGCGCGCCGACTTCTCGGCTGTAATGCTGCAGATCTCTCACCTCTCCGCCCCATGCCGGTGCCTTCGGCGCAATCGGGAGTGCCATCTCTGGCAGAACGACGAGGGATGCACTGCCCGGCTCGATGTCCACCATAAGTCGATCGAGCGCAGCAAACGTACTGTCGAGGCCCACCTCAGCTTCGAGTTTGAGGTGCTCCGCGATGTTGGGCTGGACCACCGCTACCCTGCCAGCCGGGCGCATCTCGATCGTGTTCGCCCGCCAGACGCCCCATGCCATGGGCACTGCCAGCACCACGACCGTCGCGAAGGCCGGGCGCCGCCAGTCCAAGCCTTCACGAACGCGAAGCAGCGCAGTGGCCAGGATGCCGTTGACCAGCGCGATCCAGAACGTGACTCCCCTAGCCCCGACCAGTTCGGCGACGCCGACCAGCTCCGGGAAGCCAGTGAGCGACGTTCCGAGGCCGAGCCAAGGGAATGCAAGCGTGCTCGGGAGATGAGCTCGCGTCCACTCCAGCGCGGTCCACACGACGGGCAGCGCGATCCAAAGGGGAATCCGCGCATCCGTGAGGGTGCGGTGCAGAAGTCCCATGAAGACCGCAGCGATCGAGACAATGAGCGCCAGCGCCGCCAGATACGCCGGGAGCGCGAGACCAGTGAACCAGATCAACGCGACCAGTAGCCAATAGAAGACGGAGCCGAAGTAGATCGTCCCGAATACGAGTCCTCCGCGTTGCGCCGCACGCCGGCCCTCCGCCCCTTTCGGCAGCCCGTGGATCCAGAGCGCAAGCGGAATCAGCCCTACAAAGGGAAGAATCAGCGGGTGAAGCGGCGGAAAGGACAGTGCCAGCAGAACGGCTGAAAGCGCCGGAAGCAGTCGCTCCCCACGGCGAGGGAACCACCCGGCCTTAAAAGACCTGCGACCTATAAGTCCCCCTCTCGCCCGGTTTCCGTCGACCGATAAGCGGCTTCGACAAGTTGAGCGAGACCGACCTGCTCCACCGGAGCCGATACTTCAGCTACGCCACGGTCCTGTCGCACGAAGTCGTCCAGTAGTCGACGGTAAACGTTGGTATGCGGATTCTCTCCGCTTGACGGTCGCGGCTGTCGGGGCATCTCGTCTGGGGGGCGCCCACCCAGCTGCTTGAAAACTTGGAGAGGCGAGATTAATCCAGACCTTCCCGAACCCATAAACGGCAGGTAGAACCAGTCCTCTCGCGAGAAGAGCCTGTCGCGAGTCCCGATCATCCTGGCATCCGTGCGGAGAGCACCAAGCCGGTCTGCACAACCGCCTCAGCCAGTCGTGAAGCTCCTTCCGACATAGCGGCCAGCGGCCGTTCCACCAGCACGTGCCTGTCGTGTTCGAGCGCCGATACCGCCATATCCTCATGGATGCTGTTCGTTGTACAAAGAACGACCGCGGCGATCACGAGCGGTACCAAGAACCGGCGAGAGAGCGTCTCCGCATTGTGATGATCCGAGTCTGCGACCGCAACCAGGTCCACGTCCTCACGTTCCGCAAAGATGGGCAGGTGCACGACCTGACTGATCGGCCCCAAGTCCGATGATCCCCCGTCGCAGGGAAGCTCGGTCAGTTGTCACGACCCTCCCCCGGCGCGTTGGGTCCGATCATGAACTGCAGGCCCCCTCTCACTTGGAAGTACTGCAGGTTCGGCATCACTTCATAGCGGCCCGATCCGTAGATGCGGAGCCGCTTGGTGAGTGGGAACTCGGTCCCAAGGTGGAGATTGAATCCTGGATCAACGGAGTCCAGAAGATCCTCGACAAAGGTCCCGGCAATCACCACGCCATCGCCGTCGATGACGTGAGCCGAAACGCCAAGACCGCCGAAGGTGAGCAGGTGGAGCGGCAATTCCCAGACTACATGAGCGTCGACCGTGATAGCGATGTCCGTGTATTCGATCGTCCCGAGGTCGAGGTTCGGCTGCACGCCATTGTTCTGCGCGGCTACCAAATCACGGACCCGATCCTCGAACTTCATGATCTCGCTGCCCTCGAGCCGCGAAGACATATAGGTGACCGACGGGGCTATGCGGAGCCCTGGTCCGGCATACCCGAGATCGAAGCGAAGTGTATATGTCTCGGTCGGCTGGACTCGATTCGGCCAGATGTAACCGACCTCCAGTCCGACACCGCGAAGCGAGAGATGCGCATAGTCGACGGCGGAGACGTCCTGAGCCCCGGCCGAACCACCGAGGGTAAACAGACCCGCAGCGACAGCGACAGCGAATCGTCTTGGTCGGATCATGGTAATCCCGGAAAGGTCAGACGGAGTCGTTCACTTCAGCGATCAGATCATAGTCCAGGGCTTCGACAATCGTAGCGGTCACGAGATCCCCCGGGCGGATATTATCCGGGGCCCGAAGATGTGTAATCCCGTCTACGTCGATCGCCTGTCCGACGGTTCGGCCAGCGGCTGTGAAATCAGGATCGTTCTCAATACGTTCGTCGACCAGGACAGTCATCGTCGATCCGACAAGCTCGAGATTCCGCTCAAGGGAGATGCCGCGCTGCACCTCCATGACCTCTTCGAGGCGTTCTTCGATGATGTCTTCCGGTACCCGGTCCGGAAGATCCACCGCACGGGTCCCCACTTCGACCGAGTAGGGGAACGCGCCCACCCGCTCAAACCGCATCTCATCGAGGAGATCGAGCATCTCGCGGAAATCGTCATCGGTCTCGCCAGGAAAGCCGACGATCACCGTCGTCCGAAGCGTCAGATCCGGCACTGCATCGCGAAGCCAGCCCACACGCTCACGAAT
The DNA here is from genome assembly GCA_028823235.1 of Longimicrobiales bacterium. NCBI lineage: Bacteria > Pseudomonadati > Gemmatimonadota > Longimicrobiia > Longimicrobiales > Longimicrobiales bacterium. Next base: position 56,480 of record JAPKBW010000013.1, read on the forward strand.
CGTGTTCTTCCGCTCGGGTCGCCGCATAAGCTCGAGGATTCGATCGCTCCCGTGCTGAAGCGGCATGTCGAGATACGGGACGATCCGCTCCTCGCTCGCAATCAAATCGACCAACTCACGCGTCATCCCCGAGGGATACATGTAAAAGAGCCGATACCACGGGACATCAGTGCCTGCGATCAGCGCCCTGAGCAGGTCCGGTAGCAGCGGCGCCGACCGATCGTGCCTCCGCAAATCCCGGCCGTACCAGGTCGTATCCTGCGAAATGATGTTGATCTCTCTCACGCCCGCTGCACCGAGTCCGGCAGCCTCACGAACGAGCTCGCCGACCGGTTGCGACCGGTGCAGCCCTCTCATTAGGGGAATCGCACAGAAGGCACACGTGTGGTCACAACCTTCACTGATCTTCAAAAAAGAGGTGTGCGGTGTCTCTGTCGAAAGAATTCGGAGAGGCTGCTCCATCGTGGGAACGAACGACTCTTCATCTGGAAGAAGTCCACGGCTTCGAAGTTCCGGGATGAGCGTCGGCAACTCGGTGAGCCCAAGGAACAGGTCGACCTCGGGGATCTCCTGCTCAAGTTCGTCACCGTGGCGCTGTACGAGACAACCAACCGCGACAACTGCCTTCAGGTCGCCCTCGTCCTTCAGCTCACATGCTTCGAGGATCGTCTCAATCGACTGCTCTTTGGCCGACTGGATGAATCCACACGTGTTTACGATGACGACTTCGGCGTCGGCGACGTCGGACGAAACGCGTGCGCCGTATCCAACGAGCGCCGCCATCATCCGTTCAGAGTCGACGGTGTTTTTGTCACATCCGAGCGTGATCAGCGCGATGCGCGGACCATTCTCATCGCCTGTCGCGTCGATCTCGACATGAACCGGAGCGACATCAGGCGAGACGCCAGGGCGGACCGGGCCAGGAGAAATCGGGAATACGGGAAGATCCCGGGTTTTCATCGTCATTGAGCAGGCATCCTGATCATCGCTCCATTACCAAGGCGCCAGGCGGCGGGGTGAACGAAAAGAACCCACTACCCGGATCAGCACCAAACCCGACATTCTCAAGCGTGATCGTCCGCACGTTTCCGTTCTCTTCCTCGAGTCGAACTCGTCGAAGTACGGGCTGCCCTTCATCGATCCAGACCAAGGCTGCGCGATACGACATGGGGTTCTTGGGTACCATCAGGAGTCGGTGCGTCTCATGCCCCTCGATCGACTCCGATGCCTCATACGTGACCTCGTACTTCTGTTCCGGGTCCTCCAGAAACTCTCGATGGAAGTCCCTGCCACCCGCACTGCGGTCCGCCGTCGTCTTCAGGACAGTTCGCGCGTCGCTACTCGGGAAGTAGACCCAGGCACTCTCGCCATCGACAACGATCAAATCGCCCTCAGGATCACCGAAGCGCATCGCGAACAGGTTGGGGCGCCCCTGGCAGAGTCGACCACTCCCGGTACGCTCGACTCCGAGAAGTGGTACAAGCAGGTGCTGGGTAAAGTCCGCGCACAGGGCCTCCACCGACTCATAACGATCCGCGGCCCCATGGAGCACATCCAAGCCACGGTCCTGGGCTCCAGCCGCTGTGGGTACGAGCAGGGCCAACAAGGGCAAAGATCCGCACCACTTCATTCTGCGACCCTGCTCAACAGATGTCGTCCAGTTCATCCATCATGACGAGGACCTCGCGTCCCTTCGATCCATCGGATGGACCTAGGACCTCCGCGTCGTGAAGCTGATCTACGATTCGGGCCGCCCGTCCATACCCGATGCTCAAGCGGCGTTGCAGAAGAGAGGTCGAGCCGCCGCCGTTCTGAATGCACACTTCGGCCGCGGCACGGAAGAGTTCGTCCCAGTCGCCCTTGATGGCGTCCTTTCCCCCTGACTCCTCCTCTTGCTGCTCCCTGACCTCCTGAAGGATGTCCGGCTCCGAAGACACGTCGAGCGTCGTGCCCGACTCGCTTGCATGCTTCTCGAGAAGATCGACGTACCATCCCATCAGTCGCTCGGTATCCTCGGTGGATAGGTAGGCACCCTGAATTCGAACGGGCACAGAGCCGCCGGGCGGCAGGAACAGCATGTCCCCGTTGCCGAGAAGCGCATCGGCGCCGTTCTGATCGAGAATCGTCCGAGAGTCTGTCTTGGACGCGACCCGGAACGCGATTCGCGTCGGAAAATTCGCCTTGATCAACCCGGTGATGACGTTCACTGAGGGCCGCTGCGTCGCCACGATGAGGTGAATCCCGATGGCTCGCGCCTTCTGCGCGAGCTGAGTCAGCGGTTTCTCCACCTCCGACTGGACCGTCATCATCAAATCCGCCAACTCGTCGACCACAACGACGATGTACGGCATGACGCCTTCGGAGTAGATCCACCGGTCTTCGTCTCCTTCTGGGCCCTTAGGCTCTGAGCGCCGGAGGACCTGGTCCTCGCGAACCTTCTTGTTGAACTCCCCGAGTGAGCGGACGTAGTTCGCCTTGAGGAGGGCGTACCTCCGCTCCATCTCTAGGACAGCCCATTTCAGTACGCCGGCTGCATCCCGAGGGTCGGTTACCACGTTGTGCCGCAAGTGCGGGAGGCGTGAGTAGACAGAGAGTTCGACCATCTTTGGATCGATCATCAACAGCCGCAGGGTTTCCGGCGTGTGTCGGTATACCAGGCTCGTAACAATCGTATTGAGGCAGACCGATTTTCCCGCACCGGTCGCGCCAGCGATGAGGAGGTGTGGCATCTTCTCCAGAGCGGCCACGTACGGCTTGCCGTTGAGATCCTTCCCGAGTGCGAGTGGAAGCTCCCCTTTGGCCCGTCGGAAATTCGGAGCTTCGAGCATCTCCCTCAGATTCACGATCTCCGGCTGTGGGTTAGGGATCTCAACACCTACCGCGCCCTTGCCCGGAATGGGCGCAACGATGCGGATCGTGCGCGCCTTCATAGCTAGTGCCAGATCGGCGTCGAGGTTGGCGATCCGATTCACTTTCACGCCGGGGGCCGGCACGACCTCGAACTGCGTGACGACCGGTCCTGTGGTCCGGCCTCCGAGCGAGCTCTCGACGTTGAACGTACGGAGTTTGTCCACAAGGACTTCCCCGAGCTTGTCGAGCTCCCGCTCCATACTGGTTCGATCCTGAGACTGCGGAGCGCTGAGAAGGTCGACCGGTGGCACCTCATGTTCGATGTCGCTGCCCGCGTTGGGATCTACGAGATCACCTTCGTGCTCGGCATCCCATTCGTCCTCGGCCACCTCACCAGCCTCTGCGTCGCCCGACGAGCCCGACGGCGTCTCCTGATGTACCTCGGCGGCACCCTCCTCGACTGACAGCCCCTCATTCGAAGGCGAGGTCGATCTTGGACCGGGATCATCACCCGCGGTTTTGTCCGCGCCATCCATCCAGTCCGGCGCGAACCCCTCGACTGCCCCCTCCGTCTCTTGCACCACCATCCGCTCTGCCCGAGCCGCCGCGTTTTGGGCATGAACCTCCTTAAACTCCTTGCCTTTGTCCGCAAGCACCTTCGCCGTTCGGCCTGCAGCCTCGCCACTGACGATCACGCCCTTTCCTACCGAGCGAAGCGGATTCCACCCAAGCGTTGCAATGCTCAATGCCACGAAGAGAACCCCGTCGACCAGCATCGCACCGAAAGGGCCGAGGAGCTCTACCAACGGCTTGCCCAATAATTTTCCCAACCATCCAGCCGGAATCGGATTCTCGGCAGAGAGCGTCCACACGGCGATGGGAACGATCACCAGCAGCCCGGTCACCAGCAGCCCGGAGCGAATGGTCCGCTCCCAGGAGAGCCAGTTGCCGACCCTTAGTCCGAGCACGCCGAACAAGATGGGCACCAGAATCGCGGAGTGTCCGACGCCACCTAGTAAGGTTTCTTTGATGCTGGCTCCGACACCCTTGAGCATGTTGTCCTGAGTGAACCACTGATCGCCCAATTGTCCGAAAATCGACACGGGCACGAGCGATAGCAGGAAAACGAGAGCGATCGAAAGCATCCCGACGGCCACGATCTCCCTGCGCTGTCCCGCGGTCAGGGCGAAGCCACCGCCGCCACTCTTTCCGGCAGAGGACTTCGTCTTCTTAGCCGCACCCGAGCGGCCGCGCTCCGCCTTCTTTCCGCCTGTGGCGGCCTTGCTCGCAGAGCGGCTCTTAACGCTGCCCTTACCGGTTCCGCGTTTCTTTGTCACGCCTCGACTCGCGTAATGGCTTGATCAGTCATGAGCGCGACAATTTCGTGACGATCGATATCACAGCAGATCACGAGGTCATCGCCCAGACCGATCTCGATGATCGCAGCCCCACCGGAGGCGAGACTCAGGAACTCCCGTGTCGGGTTGCGCGCCGAGGCCAGTGCGCGAACAGCCCGTGACGAATCGTTGAGCGCTGGTTCCTCATCGACCTCTTTCACGAGCCGCCGAATGAGGTGGCCCGCGCACAGCGCGTCATCGAGAGAAAAGCGGTCGTCCTGCCCTGCGCAGATGATGACGAGACGCTCGTCCCCAGCGACGGCTTTCGCGACCGCACCCAAATTCGTGAATGCACAAGGAAGGAGTCGCCGCCCTTCCTGACCAACGTTCAGCGCCCGAGTTCCGTCCCTCGTGCTCATCACGAGCTTCTTGCCCTGAACCGTCTCCTCGGTGAATTCGCGAGGCGAATTTCCCAGGTCGAAACCTTCGACCTTATGCCCCTTCCGTTCACCGCAAAGCAGTGTGTCCTCCCTGCCCATTGAGGACGCCAGCCGCACAGCCTCTTCGGTCGAGTCCGTGGGGTAGATCGCACGTGCTCCGTTGGCGAGGGCCTCAATGATCGTGGTCGTCGCACGAACTACGTCGATGACCACAACCGTCGCGTCACCGATCGTGCCGGTGTCGACCTCAGGAACCGTAAAGTATGTGTCGATCCTCATTCTTTCGGTGTGCCCTCCGCCATCATACGGGCAACGAAGCCCGTGTCCACTTCCCCTCGCACGAAGGCTTCGTCATCCACGATTCGTCGGAGAAACGGGATGGTGGTCGGAATACCTTCGATGATGGTGTGATCAAGCACATGTCGTGCCCGAACGATGGCTTCTTCCCGCGTGTTCCCACTCACGATGAGCTTTGCGAGGAGCGAATCGTAGTAGGGCGGCACTCGGTAGCCCGTGTAGATATGCGTATCGAGACGTACGCCCGGTCCGCCTGGCGGGTGAAACGTGGTGATCGTCCCCGGCGCCGGAGCAAAATCGCGATCGGGGTCCTCTGCGTTTATCCGAAATTCGATCGCGTGCACGCGATGTTCCACAGAGTCAGGCACGAGGAGGGGTTCACCCGCAGCTACACGAATCTGTTCTTTCAGAAGGTCGATACCCGTCGTGACTTCAGTCACTGGGTGCTCCACCTGAATGCGAGTATTCATCTCCATAAAGAAGAACTCTCCGCTCTGGTCGAGCAGAAATTCGACCGTCCCCGCGCCCACATAGTCGATGGCCTTGGCCGCTTTCACGGCTGCTTCGCCCATTTCGGCACGCAGTTCTGCTGTCATCGCAGGCGAAGGGGCTTCCTCCACCAACTTCTGGTGCCGCCGCTGGATCGAGCAGTCTCGCTCGCCAAAGTGAACCACTCGGCCGTGTGCGTCGCCAAACACCTGGATCTCTACGTGACGGGGCTTGATGATCGCCCGCTCGAGATAGACGTCAGGATTCCCGAAGGAAGCTCTTCCCTCGTTCTGGGCCGCTGTGAAGAGCTTAGGGAACTCTTCTATGCTTCCGGCCAAGCGCATGCCCTTTCCGCCCCCTCCAGCGGACGCCTTGATCATGATCGGGAAGCCTATCTCCTCCGCAACTGGAAGTGCCTCCTCGACCGTGTCGATAATCCCATCGGAACCTGGCACCGTCGGCACCCCAATCTTCATCATGGTAGCCCGAGCGGTCGCCTTGTCGCCCATGGACCTGATCTGATCTGGAGTAGGCCCAATGAAGGTGATATCCGCGCGAGCGCAGATCTCACTGAATTCGGCGTTCTCGGCAAGGAAGCCGTAACCGGGGTGAATCGCCTCCGCGCCGGTCACCTCAGCCGCAGCAATAATCCGTGGGATGTTCAGGTAGCTCTCGGTCGCAGGGGCTGGACCGATGCATACGTCTTCGTCCGCAAATCGAACATGGAGAGATTCACGGTCGGCCTCAGAGTAGACGGCCACCGTCTCCACTCCGAGCTCGTGACAGGCGCGAATGATGCGGAGGGCGATTTCCCCCCGGTTCGCGATCAGGACCTTCTTGAACAAATGTTTATCTCCTGGATCGCACCTGGCCCATTCATGCGGGTGGTCCAATCCAATTCACGCCCCTCACGGGGCAGACTCGAGTTGGTGTCGCCCTAGCTAGGGTCGACCCGAAACAGGACCTGTCCAAATTCGACCGGCTGCGCATTCTCGATGCATATCTCGGCGATCGTCCCTGTCACCTCGCACTCGAGCTCATTCATGAGCTTCATGGCTTCGATGATGCAGAGCGTGTCCCCGGGCATCACACGAGCCCCCACTTCGACATAAGAGAGTGCGTCCGGTCCGGGTGAGCGGTAAAACGTACCCACCATCGGGGATATGATTTCCACCAAATTGCTGGCCGCGACCGGTGTTTCGGTGGCAGGAGTCGCTGCAGGCGCCGGCAGAGCCACCGCAGGTGCGGGAGCCGCGGTAACCGCAACAGGAGCCACCACAGTACCACTCGGGCTCTTGGACAACCGCACTCGCGTGCCACCGCGCTCAATATCGATCGAATCGACGGAGCTGTTGTCGAGAGCGTCAATCAGCCGCTCGATGAAGTCGAAGTCCATCATAGGTTCACCCGCGACAGGTACTTCTCTTCACGTCGGTCGATCTTCAACACATCACCCTGCTCGACGAATAGTGGAACGTTGATCGTGGCACCGGTCTCGAGCTTTGCCGGCTTGTTCGCGCCCTGCGCAGTGTCGCCCTTGAATCCCGGATCCGTCTCCGTAACGAGGAGCTCGACGAACTGAGGCAACTCCACGCTGATCACCTTCTCATCGTGAACCAGCCCTTCACACGGCATGTTCTCCTTGAGGAACTTGAGCTGGTTCTCTCCCAGGAGATCCGCAGCGATCGGGATCAGGTCGAAGGTCTGCGCATCCATGAAGTAATAGAGATCGCCGTCCGTGTAGCTGTAGTTCACCGGGCGCCGCTCGAGACGTACGTCATTCACCTTCTCGCCGGCGCGATAGGTTTTCTCCACAACCGCGCCCGTAAGGACATTCTTGAGTTTGGTGCGCACAAAAGCCCCACCCTTCCCGGGCTTCACATGCTGGAAGTAAGAAATGGCCCAGAGATCGCCGTCGATCTCAATCACCATCCCGTTACGGAAATCTGCCGTACTGGCCATGCGATCTCTCGGTTGATTCGCTGAACGTGTAGGAGGCTAGCCGCGGAGCCTGGAGACCAGGCCGCGTAGCCCTAGAAGATAGCTTTGGACACCGAAGCCATAAACCACACCGCTGGCGACGGGAGAAAGGTACGAATGCCGACGGAAGGTTTCTCGCCCGGCCGTATTCGACAGGTGCGCCTCGACAAACGGCCGATCGACGCCCGTCAGCGCATCCCTGAGAGCGATGGACGTGTGGGTATAGGCACCCGGATTGATCAGAAATCCGTCGACGCGGGCCGAAGCTTCGTCGATGAAGTCGATGAGTTCCCCTTCATGGTTTGACTGGAACATCTCGACCTCGACCCTGAGCTCTTCCGCCAGATCAGCAATCATGCGGTTCACATCATCCAGAGTGTCGCGTCCGTACACCTCGGGCTCTCGGCGACCGAGTAGACGGAGGTTGGGCCCGTGGACCACCGCGATTCTCATGAGACGCCTCTCAAACGACCGGCGCTAATTGCCAGAAGTCCAGTTGAGGATTGCATCGAAATACCGACCGATGTCTCCCCGGTCCGCTTCAGGTTCGGAGGCTTCCGCTTCCTCTCCAGGCCAGGCGAACGGCGTGTCAACATCGTCCACACCGTTGCCAATCTCGGCAAGCTCACGTGCCAGCGTTTCGACATCTTCCTCGGTCGCCACCGCGGTGCCCGGCCCTTCCTCCGCAGACGCTTCTTGGTCAGTCGAGTCTGCAGGTGTGTCAGCTTCCTGCCCGCCCTCAGGGGCGAGGCTGTCCACCCGTGCAGGAGATTCGTCCGCCGGCACGGGCCTGCCCTCGAGTTCCGCGATCCGCGTTCGCAAGTCATCTGCGTCTGGATCAGCCTCCAGCAGACTGTGGAGTACGCCAAGCGCCCGGTCGACGAAGCCCTGCTTCACATAGAGCTCAGCGAGTGTCCTCGTGTGGAGTGGCGCTTCGCTGTCCACCTCAGAACTCTCATCCGGGACGTAGGCCATGTCGCCAAGCTCCAGGGCATCGGGATGCTCTTCGAGCTCGGGGTCCGCGTCGGGCGAAAGCAAACTCAAGTCCATCACGTCGGCGGCCGGCTCTGGTGCTAGGGCCGCGAGATCCACCGCATCGGTGTCTGCGATGACCGCGCCGACGGAGTCGTCATCCATTCCGGCCAGCGCTGCCGCGATCGAATCAAAATTATCGAAGTCGGTCTCAGCGCCCGCTAGTGCGGCCTCCACGCCACTTGGCACAGCTGTCGAAACTGCGTCCCTATCATTAACGGACACTCCTTCAGTGTCGATTGCATCGGAGTCCGGGAGGACCTCACTCAGGCCGACAGATCCGGCGTCGCTGACACTCTCATCCGAAAGCCCGAGGGTGAACAGGGCATCCCGAAGTTGGGGGTCCTCGTCGGCTGCCCCACCGTCGCCCAGGGTCATCTCATCGAGCAAGGAGGCAGGCCCTCCCTCTTCGACCGAGACCAGTTCGATAAGCTGCCCCGACGCTGCGTCTGCCAAGTCGGTCGTGTCGTCTGCGACCGAGGCATCGAGCTGTGGTGTAGAGCCAGCCTCCTCCGACTCTGGATCCAGTCCTACGAGTGTTCCACGCAACGTGGCCGTCTCGTCCCACTCGCCGCGATCTGCCAGAATCGTCGCAAGCGTCGAGAGTGCGACGATATTGCCCGGATCAAGATCTAGCACACGCCTCGTGGCGCACTCAGCCTCCCCGTGCATCCCCTGCTCGAGGTACAGACGTGATGCCACGACATGGCCCGTCGCGACATCGGGATGGCGCGACGTACCGTCAGCCAGAAGGTCGAGCGCCTCCCGGACTTCACCTTTCCGGAGAAAGGCATCCGCGAGCGGCGCGAACGCCAGCCCATCCGGGTCGCGCTCAGACCAATAGATCGACTGTAGAGTCTGGATCTCCTGGTCGAGTGACTCAGACACGCGTGCTCCGGTAAAATGCAAAGGAAGATGGATAGTCCCTACACCGCGAGAAGATACGGATTGCGCGGAAAAAGTGTCAACGAAAATGCGTTCGGGAGAATCGTGGACGGATTCGCTCCGGCGACGACTGGACTCCCAAACCGCCATCCGTTCCTCCGGGAACCGCGCCACCGGAGGACACGCAACCCACGTCCCCCCAAGAATGGATTTCGCCTCTCCGTTGAGACAGCGTACACGAGCGGTTATCCTTTCGGGCCTGTTTTTTTGCGGTTTTACATACGTAAAGTGGTCGTAGGAGACAAAGCGCGATGATGCGTCAAATGCGGGAAGCGACGAAGCCGATCATGCTATTAGCGGCGATCGCATTCGTAGGCCTTATGGTCTTCGAGTGGGGCATGGATGCCTCTGGTCAAAGCGGTGGTGGCCTTGGTGCGATCGGATCTGTGAACGGCGACCCTGTCATGTACGATTCGTACATGGCGGCATATCGTCAGATTTATGATCAGGCTCAGCGATCTCAGGAAGAGCTAATCAGCACCCAACAGAACTCCGACATCGAAGATGCGGCGTTCAACGAGGTGGTGAACCAGTTGCTCATTCTGCAGGAGCTAGACCGTCGCGGCATTGCGGTCACTAGCCAGGAAATAAGTGAGGCCGCGCAGTTTCAGCCGCCGGACTACCTGCGTCCGCAGTTTCTTGATGAGGCCGGGAACCTGGATCTCGCAGGTTATCAGTCCTTCCTCGTCTCGCTTCCGCCCGAGCAGCTCCTGATTCTGGAGACTTACTACCGAGACGTGATTCCACGAGGCAAGCTCCTTCGACAGGTCTCCTCCGGGATCTTCGCCTCGGACGCGGAGCTCTGGCAGGAATACAGAGATCAAAGCGAGCAAGTCGAGATTCAGTACGTCCCCATGAATCCCGCGAATCGATACGCCGACACCGACTTCACGGTCACGGATGCCGAAGTCGAGGCATACTGGGATGCAAATCAGGAAGAATTTGAGGTGCCCGCACGCGCCAGCGTGAATGTCGTCGTGCTCGACAAAACGCCGACGGCCGCAGACACAGTGGCGTCGACTGAGAGGGCATCCGCGATCCGTCAGCGGATCGTGGACGGTGAGGACTTCACCGAGGTCGCGACTGCTGAATCTTCGGACCAGGCGACCGCTCCTGCCGGAGGAGACCTCGGTGTCTTCGTGAAAAACTACATGACGCCGCCATTCGACTCTGCCGTATTTGCCGCCCCAATCGGTCAGGTGGTTGGTCCGGTTCAGTCGTCGTTCGGCTTCCACGTCCTTGAGGTTCAGGACCGCTGGGCAGCTGACAGCGCACAGGCGCGGCACATCCTCGTCAACATCGAGCGAACCGACGACAGTGAGATCGAACTGCTCACGATGGCCGACTCGCTAGAGAATCTTGGCGAAGCCATGCCGCTCAATCAGGCGGCCGCTGCGGCAGGCCTGACAGCCACGACAATGGATATTGCACAGAACTTTCCCTTCATTCCGGGGGCCGGCCAGGTCAGCGAAGGGTCCGACTGGCTTTTCGAAGAAGCGTCCCCGGGAGAGGTAAGTCCGGTGTTCGAGACCTCGACGGGCTTCTACGCGATCGAGCTGATCAGTTCAGAGCCAGAGGGAGTTCTTCCGCTTACTGACGCAACCGTTCCGATTCGCTCCACGCTTCTCTTCGACAAAAAGATGGAGCGAGCCGCAACGGAGGCTCGGGACGTCGTCTCGCGCATTCGTGGCGGTGGAGTCCTCGGCGACATCGCAGCAGATCTTGAGCTGGAGTTGCGTACGGCCGGGCCTTTCACTCGGGCTGAGTTCGTGCCCGGTGTGGGGCGCCAGAATGCGGCGATCGGGGCAGCGTTTGGAATTCTGCCTGGCCAAGTGAGTGACGCGGTTTCCACGCCCGCAAATGCGTACGTAATTGAGGTACTGGGGCGCGTCGAGGCGGATTCAACGGCCTGGCTCACCCAGATTCCTATACAGCGGCAGGTGGCCGTGCTAACACGCCAGCAGGTCCGGCTACAGGAGTGGATCGAGGCCTTGCGGGGTGCGGCCGACATCGTCGACCGACGTGACATCGTCCTCGCACCCTTAGATGACGACCTGGCGCTCCAGATGCCCTTGGGCTTCTAGCACCGAGGGGGGTATTCACCGGCCCACGTGGCCGGTACGCCAGAACGAAAGAGAGGGACGGGAGCCAAAGCTCCCGTCCCTCTCTTTTTATGTCCTGACCCGCGCTACCCCCCGGACCGCCGTTCCCAGAGCTACTGGGTTCAGCTCTCCGTCGGAACGCTATCGCTCAGCTTCCGTGGCTCACCGTCTTCTTCCGCGTTCGCAACCACAGGCTCTGGCGGCGGGCTGGAATGATGAATCCGCTGCTGATCGTTCGGGACTTTCAGTTCGTCTTGGATTTCACTCACGGAGCTCTTGAACTCCCGGATCCCTTTACCAAGAGACGAACCAATTTCCGGCAGGCGCTTCGCGCCGAACAAGAGAAGCACAACCATAAATGCAAGGATCATCTCACCCATGCCGATTCCACCTATCCCCATCTTTCAAACCCTCCATCGAGGCATCGGCCTCGTTCGTTCAAAATCAGATCCACTGACGGACTATCATCGCCACGATCGCAATCCCGACCATCGTCAGGAAGTTCAAGGTGAGTGTAACAGGGCCGAGGTCAAACGCGACAGCCACGAGGTCCACCGAAAGCGGTCCAATCGAAGCATTCACGGAAGTCAACAGGAACTCCCTCGACGCGGTGCCCGACGGTAGCGAGAACTCAACGAGCTTCGTGAAGAGCCCACCGAGGAACAAACCCAAGACCATCGTCCAAGTGAACCGTATGACGCCTCGGCGTCGGGTATCAACCAACATACTGGTGACTCGACCGAAGGATTCCCTGAGCTGGCTTCCATTGAGAACGTATCAACGGATCCGATCCACTGCATACGTCACGGCATCTCGAAGCGCGGTGGTCGCGTCGCTATCCGGTATCTCCGAGAGGGCCTCTCTCGCCAAGTCCGCGTATCGGGCCGCTGCCTCGCGGGCATATTCGAGTCCGCCCTTGGAAACGACGATCGCGACAATCCGAGCGATCTCGTCATCCGTCGGATCAATGCGTGTAAAAAACGACCGAATCTCAGCGTCTTGGACCTCATTGACGCGACTCATTGTGTCGATCAGAGGGAGGGTCACTTTCCGCTCACGCAGATCCTGGCCCGTGGGCTTCCCTGTCACAGCCTCTGTGCCCGTGTAGTCAAGCAAGTCATCGGCGATCTGGAAGGCCATTCCCAGGTTGTGCCCGTACCGAGCCAAGGCCTCTTGATACTCCGGCGCCCCGGCGATCGCGCCCATCTCGCAGGCCGCAGACATCAATGAAGCGGTCTTGGCTGCGATGAGGCGGTAGTAGTCGTCCTCAGTGAAGTCGAGTGCATCATATGACGTCAACTGATGCATCTCACCGACCGACATCTCATTTGCCGCGTTGGCCAACACCGCGAGTGCTCCAAGATTGCCGATTCGTGCGAGCTCAGAGACACCCCTCGAATAGAGGTAGTCACCCATGATGACCGCGACCTGATGGGTCCACAGTGCGTTTACCGTAGGGAGCCCTCGTCGCAGTGCAGAATGGTCAACAGCGTCATCGTGGACGAGCGTCGCCAGATGCACCAACTCGACCACAGCCGCAAGCGTAAGAGTCTCGTCATGGTTTCGCTGCGCGACACGACTCGCCAGCAGCAGAAGCATCGGCCGGAACAGCTTCCCACGCATGAACAGAAGGTGTTCGTTCACTTCCTCGATATGATCAAAGTCGGAGAGGACAATCCGGCGGATCTCATCCCCTACCCGCTCCAGTGGCTCCCGTACAGGGGCCTGGATGGCGGACAGCTGAGGCGGTACGACCTTCGCGGCCTGACTCATCTCGCCTTCTTTGAGCGATTGCGGCGCGGTGACTGAGGCACGGTCAAGCCTAACGCCGCTCTCGGAGATGCTCGGTTACGTCAGCGAAGTTGATGTCGAGCGAGAAGACACGGTCGTAGTACTCCAAGGAAGACGGCGAATTCTGGAGCTCTTCATAGGCGACCGTGAAACGGGTCGACTGCTGCTTGAGCGACTCGATGCTCATTCGGCGATTTCCGAGGTCTCCGTGCGTCCATCCGCATGAGCCATGACATAATTGGCTACACGGTGGGAAAGAACCCGGGCCGGCCCCAGGTAAGGAAGCTGTAATTTGCCCGACGAATTCGGAAGCACAAGGGTATCCGGTATCATTCCAATCACTTCCGTCTCAACGACTTGCCCACCTGCGGCCCTCAACTCGGCGTCGATCTTGTCGAAAACGTCCAGTGGTGCCGTCCGATCGGGGTCCTCCAAGTTCATGGAGATCTGCATTCGGTCCTGACCCGCCAGGCGGAGCCCCAGCGCCCGGAGGCCAGCGAAGCCACCGTCGCGCTCCCGTATGACGCCGGCGATGCGCCGGACCTCTGCCAGTTCGACACCCGTCACGAAGACGTTCCAGGCCAGCAGGACCGGACGAGCCCCCACGCATGTGACACCGGCGCTTGGGTGCGGCCTCTTTGCCCCCACGGGCACGTCCGGTGTCCGGTCTTCAGGCCATCCATCTGCCAGCGCCTCAACTCCACCTCGCCTGAGCTGGGCCAGGCCTCGGCCCACTGGCTTCGCCGCCTGCCCATAGAAGAATACCGGTACACCCAATCGTGCGATCGCCGACCCGACGCGATGGGCCGACACCACCGCGTCCTTCATGGTCAGTCCATGCACCGGGACAAAGGGAAGGACGTCAAGCGCGCCCACCCTCGGGTGCACCCCTTTGTGGCGCCTGAGATCGAAGTGCGTGCAGGCAAAGTGGGCGGCCTCGACGGAAGCCGACTCGACATCACCTGGCGCACCGATGAAGGTGACGACTGATCTATGGTGATCAGGGTCGGATGACCAATCCAGGACCTCCACATCGAAAGCGGAAATACGGGCGACTAGCTGCTCGATCTTCGCGACGTCGCGGCCCTCAGAGAAATTCGGAATCGCTTCCAGTACTTGTGTCATGCTAGAAACGTATGTCGCGAGCCGAACGAACGAAGGGCCGGGCCGCCCAGCGCTCGACCCTTCGTTCGCATTTCCGCCTTGAGCGATGGTGACTCAGCCGCCACGACTCTGGGTCAGCTCCGGGTTGTTTGCCTGAAGTTGGTAGGCCCAGTCGAAAATCATGAGCGCGTCGTTGTTTTGATCGAAGCCGAGCAGGTCTACCCGGATCATTCCGTAGTGAGTCTGTCCGTCGTTTCCGATCACCCGAAGCACATAGCTCTCCTGAGTAATCACGTTCATGGCTTGGACTACGTACCCGCCGGTCGGAGCGACCTGCAGATCAACACAGCCTGCGTCGGCAGCCACACCGCACTTGAGCGCGGACGTCGCGAAACCCGTCGGATAGACTGCTGCGTTCGGCCCAGGTACCAACCACCATCCGTTCACATCACTTTCAAGACGGAAGTGCCGGAGGGGATCCAAACCATCTACGATCGGGAGAACATTCTCGTCCTCCGAGAATTGAAAACCTGAACTGGCCGGTACGTCGGCGAAGTCATAGAGCCACTCACCGGTGAAGTCCGGCCGCGGAGTACCTGAAGCAAGGGGACTGCCATCGCTCTCGTGTCCATTTAGGTCGACTGCCAACACGAAGTAGGTGTACGTTCGCCCGTTTGCGGCGAGCAGATCGAGGAAGCCCTCGGAGTCCGTCTCCCCCAGCAGGAACGAACTCGATCCGTCATCCAGATAGACCCTGTAGTGGGAGAACCCGTCGGACACCTGCGACGCGATTCCCCACGTCAGATAGTTGGCGTTATCAAGCCCCACGACCCTGGGCCCATCCGGGATCGGTGGAGTCGTGTAGGGAGGAACGAACACCTCCACGACGACATCGCTATCCGTCTCGACACCGCCGTCACTTACGGCGGACACGATATATTCGTAGGTCTCGCCATTGACGATGTTCAGGTCTTCATAAAGGCAGAAATTGTCGATGCAGCTGGTCACCTCCGCGATGAAGAACCATGAAGCATCTGTGACGCGCCGGGAGTAGACCCGGAAGGCCTCTCCGTCCCATTCAGGGCCTAGCTCCCAAGTGACTTGGACTGATCCTGCGTAGTACGTGACCGCGAGCGCTCGAGGCGCGTCAGGGATCCCTAGCTCCACCACGTAGGTCACATCGGCATCACATGCCGTCAGGGACAGCATCAGAACCAGATATCCAAGGGCCAAGCGTTTCATCGTTCCTCCATCGGCAGGCTCACGTCTCGGCGCATCGTGCGACTCGACAGGCTCTACCTAGCGGCTCGCAATACCTAGTGCAGGGCCCATACCAAACCTCAAATCGTTTAACTGCAATACATTACCGTTTCTGAAGAATTGCGATACGTCCCTTCACGAGGACACTTCTCCGACCAAGCATGGGACAGGCCTCCACCTTCAGCCTAGAGGCAGGGAAGGGACTACCGCTCTGAAGTCGGCAGTCCGAGGTCCAGATTTCTCTGGTTGTAGTCGAACTTAAGATCACGGTTGTCGAGCAAAGAAACTTCGAACCGGAACGTCCAGTTACCTGTGGCGGTCTGGAGAAAGTCGAAGTTGGCTTGCCAGCGGTGCAGATCTCGCGTCAGGCGAATCGAGTGGTCGTTGAACGCACCTCGTTCGAGGTCGTAGGCCGTTCGCCAGCTCACACTCCAGTTGGTAGTAGGCTGGATCCGCAACGTCCCGCTGACCATCTGACTCATGATCGACACATTCGGGATCCGTGGCCTTTGCAGCGAGTAGCTCAGGCTCGCGTTCCATCCGCCACTCGCGCCCTGCGCGGAGTTGATCGGCGATGCATCTCCCCGGCCGGTCACCGGTACGATCGACGACTCATCCGTAGCACCCTGAAACTCGAGGGGCTCCGTGTTGTCCGGCTCTTCCGGAGGAGCCTCGTCATCGTTTCCACCAAAGCTCAACCAGCGGAAAATCGAAGACGTGGATCCCAGCGAAAAACCCAAATTTACACCAGCCAGGTGCGGGTCGAACGACCGGCTTGTGATCCGGTTATCTGCGTCGAACTCGTCTACGAAGAGCTCGTGATCCATCGAAATCGACAACCCCCGCAGATAGTCGGACGAGAATTGATTGGACAGTCTCGTGGTCTCAAAGCCAGACAATGGAATTCCGGTGGAGTCTGCTTCCACGAAGTCGTATTGGATGACGCTCATCCGCCACGCAAGCAGCGTCAGGGAAGGTGTAGCCTGCATCCGAGTGGGACCGCCGTCTTCGTTTGACGCACCAGTCGGATCAGTCGGATCAGCTCGTTCAACGGTTGGCCCCGGTGCCTGACCCAGTGAATTTTCGACGATCGGTAGTCCATCCAGGCCCATGGCCGGTGCCACGACGCTCAGGCTGTCGATGTCCTCGTCTGAGGCGCGACGCTTTGCCTCGAACGTCTGTGTTAAAGAAAGAGAGATCCTGTTCTTCGGTTGAAGCGCACGCGCTCCGAATACGTCCTGCTGTAGCGAACTGGGGCTCGACGCAGGGCTCCACTGGTAGTCGACAGCCGGTGAAATCTTGTGCCGGATCGCCTCAAAGGACCCGAAGCCCGGAAAGAATCCATAAACATCAGTCTTGAGCTGGGCACCGAACGCCATGCGGGAAGGTGCCGCGACGAAGTTATGGGCGAGTGTGTCCTGGTCCGATCGAAACATGCGGCCCGACATCGACAGTCTCGGCGTAATCGTCGTCGACCCAAGGAGCTGCTGCTGGTAACCAAGCCCCGTCGACCAACCCAGCGTGGCATCAGCCACGTCCCGAACCGGCGCCCCGACCATGAGGTCGGCTGGGTTTGCCGAATCACCCAAAATGAGGAGCGCTTCGGGGATACCGAACGACTGGTTCTCTTTCAAATCGATCGACTGGGAGAACGTAAGGCTACCCATGCTCAGATTACTCCGAGCAAAGCTCGCCATGACCTCGGTATCGGCGTTCATGAGGGTGAGGATTGAGTCTCCGGGCATGCGGTCCACGGTGTTCCGCCGCACACCACCCGAACCCGACCACGTCATGTTGTTGTAGAAGGACGCCTCGCTGGACGGCGCTCGGAAGAGAGTGATGGGAGACAGCGACAGGTTCGCGGACGGTAGCAGCCACTCAGTCCGGTCATCGGACAGGAATTGCTTTCGATTGGCCGACATCGACAAGCTGCCCCAGCCAAACCTCCGATTGATGCCGGCCTCCGAATCGATCGACTGGGTGACTTCCTGGGGATTGAACGAGTTCTCCCGCACGAAATCATTGTTAGAGATGAACCGTCCAGAAACACGCAGCTGCGTGCGCTCGTCAATCTCCCACGAGTGGCGCGTGTCGACCCCGAGCTCGGTGGAGCCGTCCTGGTTCCAGTAGCGCCGGACGGCCAGGTCCCCCTGCAGGAATTGCCGTCGAAAGTTGTACCTGAGCGACCCAGTCAAACTGAAGAAGGTCTCGCTGAACCAGTCCATTGCGGCGAGTGTATCGAAATACTCACTCGCCGCCCAATAGAATCCGATATTGCTGACACGTCGTCGATAGCCGCTCGACGTGCTGAGGATGTCGTTGACGCTGAATCGAGGGGTGAGAATGCCCGAAGAACGTCCACGAGACAGGCTCTGGGCCATGAACGGAAGCCACGCCACCGGCACATCCGCAAAATAAAGCTTCACCCCCCGCGCCACGAGGACATTGCCAGCTACGATCTTGATTTCGTCCGTCCTGAAGTGGTAGTGCGCGTCTTCGATATCACAGGACGTGAACTCTGCGTGCACCATGAACGTCGAGTCCTGGGCTGCGAATGGCATGTCCCCAGTGACCCTCCAGTTCGTCCCTTCCTGGTTCCAGGACGTGGTGGCGCCGACGGCGGTGCCCCTGCCCTGGCTCAGATCGTAGATCATGTTCGCGGCGTCGACCGGGTCACCATCCGGCGGCGTGAAGGTCGCCTGGCCAACGGTTCGCATCGATCCAGTCGACTCATCGAAGGTGATCGAGGTGTCCGCCTCAATCAGGAGGCCCTCCTGAATGACCCGCGCCCGGCCTGCATCCGGGGCAGTCAGAATCAGAATGCGTTCCTGCGCTTCGAAGTCGGCCGACTCAGCCTCGTACTCCGTGAGCGAGTAACCGGGCATGGCCATGAGCGCGGTCGCGACGGAATCCATCCCCGGGCCCCCGGAGCGATTCCCGGAAGCGGCTTCCGCCATCCTCGTCGAGTCCTGGATATAAAGAAGGCTGTCCGCCCCCGGCAGACGGTCCAGTCGCTCCAGTCGCTCCAGTATAGCCAGTCGCGCTGAATCAGCCGGGACCGCCAGCGTGTCCTGTGTTTCTTGTTGGACAGCCAAAGTATCGACTGAGACGGTGTCCAGTACGGCTTGAGCGGCCAGTCCCGAACTGGAACCCGGCAGTCCGGCCAGCAGGAAGAGCGTGGTGAGCAGCCTCTTGAGGCAGACTGCACCTCGGATCACTCCTTCTCCACTGAGTCGGTCGGAGGCGCCAGGCTCCTCTCGTACTCAGCCTCTTTCTTCGCCTTGCGGCGATATACGCCCACTGAGAGGAAGATGCCGAACTCGTAGAGCAGCACGAGTGGGAGCATCATCATGATGGTCAGCGTGATCGCGTCGCCCGGCGTGATGAAGCTGGCCAGAACTGTGATCATGACGATTGCGTGCCTTCGCTTAGAGCGCAGGAAGGCTGGTGTCACGACGCCCATGAGGCTGAGCGCGAGGATCACAATCGGAAGCTCGAAGACCGTACCAAACGCGATAAGCATCTTCACCACAAAGCCGAGCGTCGCGTTGATCTCCAGAGTCCCTTCGATAGAATCGGTCAGGAACGCTTTGAAGAATTCGAGCGTAACGGGAAGCGCCGCGAAGTAGGCGAGCGCCACGCCACCAATGAACAGCAACAGGCCGAGATAGAGTGCCGGCACAATCGCGCGGCGTTCATCTTTCTCAAGCGCTGGCGACAGAAATGCCCACACCTGATAAACCAGGATCGGAAACGCCAGAATCACACCGCCGTAAATCGCGAGGCGCAGCGTAACGAAGAAAGGGTCGGCCGGTGACAGGTAGATCAGTCGAAGGTTCGGATCATCGTAGGCATCGCGAATGGGCTCTACTAGCAGTTCAAGCACATTGAAGTAATAGACGAGACCAAACGAGAGAATCGACGCGCTGATAAGCGCGAGCATCGCCCAGAGAATCCGCCAACGGAATTCCTCAAGGTGATCCAGAAAGGGCATCTCGCCCTTGGCGTTGCGGTTTATCATCGACACGGCGTATTCGAACTTCGATGGAGAGAACGGATCGGCACAGGGTTCGCTGAACGATCTCTGAAACGACCCTAAATGAGCAGTTCGACCTGATTGCGCCGCTGCTCCTCCCGGTCTTGGGCAGCGGCCATTTCGTCGACGAATTCTTGGAACTCACCGGCGTCCTGGAAGTTCCGATAAACCGACGCAAAACGCACGTATGCGACGCGATCGATCGGCTTGAGTCGTTCCATGACCAGGGCACCCAGGCGCGCACTTGGTACCTCTACCCCGGCTTCTCGTGAAAACTCATCCTCAATGTCATCGATGAGCGCCTCCATGTCCGATGCCGACACTGGCCGTTTCGCGCATGCGACCTTTACGCTCCCGATTAGCTTGGCTCGATCGAAATCCTCAATTGCACCCGAGCGCTTGAGCACCTGAATCGGACGCTCTTCGACGTACTCGTACGTCGTGAAGCGGGTACCACAGACGGTGCACTCCCGGCGGCGGCGTACGGCACGCCCACCTCGACTCGCTCGGGTATCGACGACTCGATTCTCCGTCGCGTCACACTGTGGGCAACGCATCGGTCAGCGCCCCGGAACGGTGGGCCGCCCGCCGGCTGAGAGATTCGCCGGCGTATGCACTACCCGATCTCTTCGAGCATATCCCGGGCGAGCATGGCCATAGTCGAGCCGGGGTACGTGTTCACAAGACGTTCGAGCGTCACTTTTGCTCCGTCCCCGTCATCGAGTTGAAGCTGAATGTTGGCGACCCGAAATAGCGCGTCAGGCACCTTGGCATGCGTTGGAAACAGCGACTGGATTTCCTGGAACGCGGCAAGCGCATCCTCTGGACGACCCTGCTGCAGGAGGATGTCAGCCAGGTGGAAGTGGCCGTCGACCACTCTTTCATCGGTGGAGTGCTGCGCGAGGAAATCCTCAAAGGCGTTCGTCGCTGAGTTCAACGAACCCCGCTGCACCTGGTCCTGCGCCACCCGCCACAATTCATCCGGATTGTCGGCGCCGGCGATGAGGCTCTCTCCGCCTCCGCCAGTCATATCCGAGTTATCGGTGACCGTCGTGGTTGGTCGGGGGTTCGGTGTGCGCCGAATGTTCGCCAACTGATCCCGGACCGAAGCGAGGCCTCGCTGATTTTCACCGGCGATCGCCTCGAGACGAACGAGTGTCTGACTGATCTGCTGAAGCTGCCGATTCAAGTCACCACGAAGCTCAAACGCCTGATCGTTCTGATTCCTCAGAGAGTCCTGCGTCTGAAGTGTCTCCAGCCGGATCTGAGTCAGTATGGAGTCCTGACGTGCGGAACCCATTCGTAACTCCTCCTGGAGCAGGCGAATGTCTCCCTTCATGGCGCATCCGCCTGACATCGCGGAAACCACGAACAGGGTCACTGCACGGCCGATCAGTCGTCGATCCATACTGTCCTCATATGCACAAGGAACCCCTCCCCCGGCGAGCCGGAGGAGGGGTCTCTCAGATACATCCCCGTCAGTTGGCGGGGTTGATCGCGTTGGCACCCGCCGTGATCACGAACTGACCACGCCGGTTCCGCGCCCAGGCAGAATCAGTCGATCCCTGCTGGAGCGGACGACCTTCACCGAACGAAACGATCTCGAACCGGTTCTCCGCGAGGCCGAAGCCCGTCAGGAACTGGCGGATCGCTTCGGCGCGACGATTACCGAGCGCCATGTTGTACTCTGTGGAGCCACGGTCATCCGCATGACCCTCGATGCGGATCTGGACCTGCGGACTGGCACGCAGAATGTCGACCTTCGCACGAAGCGCGGTCTGCGCATCGTCACGAATCTCGGACATGTCGTAGTCGAAGAAGACCATCTCTTCGAGCGTTGCACGCGCGGCGCGCATAGCCCGCTGACTGGCAGCCTCCGCCTCACGCTCTGCGGCAACACGCTCGGCCTCGGCCCGACGTTCAGCCGCTGCGGCTGCTACGGAGTCGTTGTAGGCCGCAAGCGAATCAGCGTCTGGCTGCGGTGGTGGCGGCGGCGGCGGCGGATCACCACCGCAAGCGCCTACCAGGAGCGTGGCTGCAAAAACCATTACGAAAAAACGACGGACGATCATCCCATCTCCCGGGTTTAACGAACTGAAATGAATTCAGAACGTGCTAGGGGCGTCTAACTAAACGAAGCTAACGCCCTTTTTCAGAGGGAAAAGTCCCCCTGCCATATAGGTCTCATGCCACGAAAACGCAACGTTTATCCTACGTTGCCCGACCGCAGACTGAGAAGCCCTCGATACCGCTGTCCGAAGACTCATTCGAGCGACCGCATTACTACGTCGGAGGCAATGCCGGTGACCAGTCGGGAAGGTCGATGACCCGCCCCCCCAGAAGCGACCTAATCTTGCCGGTGGCGACGTCTACAATCATCAGCCCCGTGCCCCAATTACGCTCACCCTTGAAGACCAGGTGTCGACCGTCTGGAGCCCAACTCGGAGACTCGTTGTTCCCCTCCGAGGTGAGCTGCCGAAGGACGCGGCCTCCGTCTTCGAGATCGGCGACGAGGATGTGATATCGGCCGCGGCGGTCGATACGCCCGTGGAATGCGACGAAATCCCCACTCGGAGACCAGTCGGCCCCGGAGTAGAATCCACCGCCGCCGTACTCGTAGGGTGACAGCGTCTCTGCCGAGCCGCCTTCCGCCGGCATCATCATTACCTGTGGCACGTCAGTCCCGAAACGAAGTGTGGCGAAGGCCAGCCATCGTCCGTCGGGCGAGTACGTGGGACCGTAATCGTGCCATGGCCCACCCGACAGAAATGAAAGGCAACAATTCTGCGCAAAATTGTAGGTAAAGATTCCGCTCTGAGAGTCACTTCCCATCACCGTAAACGCGATGGTCTCACCGTCCGGGTGATACGTCGGCGTGATATAGTCACCAAGACCTCGAAGCGCCGGAACCATTCGCTCGTTCTCACCGAATCGATCGATCTCATAGATCCGGGGCACGCCGGTCTTCCATGACGCGAGGGCAAGCCGAGACCCATCAGGCGACCACGTCGCAGACTCGGTCATGCTTCCGTAACGAGTAACCTGATGCAGGTTCTCGCCATCGGCGTCGATGACGTAGATCTCCTTGTTGTTGTCGCTACCCAACATTGAGAAGGCGATCCGAGTTGCTGCCATGCCTGGGTCACCCGTGGCCCAGCGCACGACTTCGTCGGAGGTACGGTGCACGGCCATCCTGAAGTCTTCGTCGGTCTGGTCCGGCAAACGAAAGCGTCCCCGCTCTCGCACCTCGCCGTAGACGACATCGTGAAGTTCCACGATCAGGACGTACCCGTCGCCAGCCCCCTCTACCTGACCCGTGACCAGCCAGACTGCACCGAGCCGGTCCCAGAGACCATAATCGACCTGCTCTCCGACGATGGCACCGGGAAGTGAATCCAGCACCTCGAATCGATCGGAGTTGCGCATGTCACGCCCTACAATCGCTTCCACTTGGGGGGCGATTTCGTCTCCACCGAAGCTCCCCATGAACGGCTGAACCGCGAGGGCCGGCAAATAGGACGACGCATACGTGAGTCCGAGTTCGATTCCTGGTAGCTCTTCTTGAGCGCTCACGCCGCCGGGGCCGATCAGAACGGTCGCCCCTGCTAGAACACCGGCACACCACACCACACGACTTCTGAAGCTCATCGTTCGAACGTCACCTCGCCAGGAGTCCCAGCGGCCGGAAAGAATGCTTCAGAATCGCCCGATGGTCGAAACCGGAATCGGACGGGGAATCGTTCATAGGGAAGATCTTCGGGCAATGCTCCAAAGCGCCCCTCCTGGCCCGCACATTCCACGGCGTCCATCGACTCGTAGTCGAACCCGGTACTGCCCGACCGCGTCACGAACTCGATATCCAGCGCATTCCCTTCGCGGTCGATGTTGAAAAACAGGACCGTTTCCCAATTCCCCCCATCCTGCCAGCGGAAGCATCGCTGGATCTGGCGGATGATGTTCTCATAGTACTGAGGGTAGTCACGCCGCAAGCCCTCAATGCGCACATTGAGCCCCTCACCCGTCTCTTCCGGCTCTTCCTCAGGCTCATCGACCGCGGCTGCGACAACGCTTTCTTCGGCCGCTTCCGGCGAATCGTCCTCGACTGGGTCCTGTGGCGCCTCGGGAGGCGGGTCAGGCTCGGGCTCAGGGTCATCGACAGGGATTGGTACGATTTCCTCGACCTCCGGCTCCGGCGGTGCCGGCTCCGGCTCTGGCCGCTCTATCACCAGCTCTTCGGTGGCCGGCTCGGGCACCTCGGCCTGCCGAGCAGGCGGCGGTGACACCAGATCGATTTCGTAGGTCAGAAACTCCATCTGGGGCGGATCATAGAGTGTGCTCAGCCACCCCAGCGAGAAAATTGATGCGTGCACCAAGGCAGACAATCCCATGGACCATCGGTCAAATGGGTCAAGTCCACGCCCACGACGCGTCATCGAATCACTCCCCCCCGGGACGGTAGGGCTCGCCCACCACGGACCAGGGCACACCACTGTTCACTGCGATGGCCATCGTTTTGAGAACGGGGCCCCAGTAGGCGACCGAATCCGCCCGAATGAAGACACGCTCGACCGTTCCAGTCGACAGCAGCTGGGGCAACCCCGACTCGAGTTCAGCAAGGGTCACCGAGCTCTCCTCCATGAAGATCTCGCCGTCACGCGTGATCGTTATGAAGAAGGGGGCTTCCTCCGTGTTCAACGGCTGCACATCAGCCCTCGGGATCGATACCTCGATGCCGCCTTGAAGAATCGGCGCGGTGATGATGAAGATCACGAGCAGCGTGAACGCAACGTCGACGAGACTGGTCACGTTGATGTCGGCGTTGATCGGAAGGTCGGCCCGAGACCGACCGCCACCCCTGCGGTGCGCACCCAAAGAGGACATCTAGACGCGCCCCTCCCGCGCGAGCGTTCCAATGAACTCACTGGAGAAGCCTTCGAGTTCGCCACTGACGAGATTGAGCTTGCCGACGAAATGGTTGTAGGCGATCACCGCAGGGATCGCGACAAACAGCCCAGCGACCGTCGTGACCAGAGCACCGGCAACACCCGGGGCCACAGCCGCCATGTTGCTGGAACCCGACACAGTAATGCCAAGAAACACATTCATGATTCCAATGACGGTCCCCATGAGGCCCATCAGAGGCGACACGGACCCAATTACCGCGAGCCAGCCCAGTCCGTAGGACAGTTCGTCCCGCTCTTGGGCTTCTTCCTTCTCCAGCACCAACCGCAAAGCCTCAAGCTGCGTCAGGGACAGACCCCGCGACTGCGGAGCGCCCTCACGCAGTGCTCCAGGTCGGAGTTCACTGAAGAAGTTCACTCCCTGCCGAAACACGCGTCCGTACGGCGAATCCGGCAGCGAGAGGATAGTCTTGTAGGCGTCCTCGAGGCGCTGAGCCTTCTCCATATAGTCGAGAAATTCATCCCCCTGTTGGCGGACCTCCCTGAACTGGCGCGACTTGGTGAAGATCAGCCACCACGACGCCATGGACCCGACTCCGAGGACAAGGAGAACGACCTGTGTAGGCAGATCACCCCCGACGATCATTTGGAAGGCACTCGTCGGTGGTTGTGCTTGAAAAAGCATGAGCGAGAAAATCATTCGGCTGACCCGGACCTCTGGTTGGCAATGTACTTGTAGGTTTCTTGCAAGCCTTGTTCCAAGGTGAACCTAGGTGTCCAGCCGCGTGACTGGATCAGCCCGGAGTTCAGAGTACTGTGGCGCAATTCACCCGGTCGCCCTGGCTCGTGATTTCGTTCGAATGACGCACCCGCGATACCCTCGAGGGCATCCGCAAGGCCGACCACACTTGTAGCAACCCCAGTTGCCACGTTGAAGGCTCGGGCATCGAGCCCATGTCCTTCACCCATGTCGACGCCGGAGGCAAGCATGTTGGCAGCCACCACATCCTTCACGTACACGTAGTCCCGGGTCTGCTCTCCATCGCCGAAAATCGTGAGCGATTCCCCGGCGAGGAGACGGTTGCAGAAGATCGCTACTACACCCGCCTCACCATGCGGATCTTGGCGAGGACCGAAAACGTTGGAGTAGCGCAGCGCGACATACTCCATGCCCCGGATCATGCGGTAGTAGTTGAGATAGTACTCCCCCCCCAGCTTCGTGACCCCGTAGGGCGACAGCGGGAGCTTCGGGGCACCTTCCGGTGTGGGGATCTCTTCTGGCTCGCCATACACGACACCCCCACTGCTGATGAAAACCACCCGTTTCGTGCCGACCTCAAGCGCAGACTCGGTGATGTTCAGAAGCCCTGTGAGGTTGATCCCAGCGTCCTCTGCAGGATCATTCACTGAGATGCGGACGTCAATCTGGGCCGCGTGATGATTAACCAAGTCGAAACGAACTTCCCGGAACAAGTTTCGGATCTCCGGGTCGCGAATGTCCATCTCGATGAACTCGGCCCCGGCCGGGACATTCGTCCGTTTTCCCGAAGAAAGATTGTCAACAATCCAGACGTCGTCGCCCTGAGCCAAGTAGGCCTCAGAAACGTGACTGGCGATGAAGCCGGCACCCCCCGTAACCAGAACCTTACGTTTTGACTGCTTCATCGATACCTGAATTGGGTTTTCGTGAGTCGTTCAGGCCCACTGATCACCAAGTATAATAGCAAGTATTTGAAGTATTACTTAACAATTTTATTCAGTGGATTAAGCCAATTGCCCTCACACCGAACGAGCCAAACAGCGTTGCAATGTCCCAATCGATCGGAAAGAGGCCCGGATTGATCAACCAGGTCGGCAGCTAGCCGATCGCCGCCAGCATCACCTTCGCGTCCTCGGGTGGGCGGCCGTAGTAGTTCCTTCGCACACCGACTTCCTTAAAGCCCTGCCTCAGATACAGATCGATCGCCACTTCGTTGGAAGCACGGACCTCAAGGAACAGCTGCTGAACTCCTCGCTCGCGAGCGACGTCCAAAACCTGTAAGAGCAGAGCCCTTCCCAGCCCTTCGCCCCGCCGGGCTGGCACAATCGCGATGTTAGCGAGCTCACCCTGATCGAGAATACACCAGAGGATGGCGTAGCCGACGATAGCGTCATCATCATCTGTCATAACCAGAAGCTCGACACCATCCCGATCGAAGAGCCCTAAGAAGGTGTCCGCCTGCCAAGGTGTGGCGAACGCATCGCCCTCTATCGCAACGACCGCATTGATGTCACGGCGGCCCATCGGTCGGACAATCACGCCCGCCGGGAGCGTCAGGTCCTCCACAACCGCTCAGCGCTGGATGCGCGGACGTACTCCGGTTCCCAAGCCCCGGGATCCCCAACCGGCCTGAGATCCGGAGTCAGCGCCAGGAAGCGTACGAGCCCATCGGCCGGGGTCCGCCCTGGATCAGCGGCTTCGACTCGATAGCCCGCGCCTTCGATCGCTGCCCGGTGCTTCTCGGCCGAGTTACCAATGAAGACAGTGCCTGCGGGGACATCGCCAGCAAGTACGTCCCGCAATTCTCCGGCGTGCGGCTCGACGAGAGTGTCCACATGGTCGTGGGCCACGCCATAACACGCGCCGTACACACGCTCGGCGCGCGCATCGAACAGGGCGTACCGAACGGATGCGGCTCCGAATGCACTGCCGGGAGCAGCCGCGAGTGCGACTGCGGCAAGGCTCGACACCGCGTAAAGGGGGGCACCCAACGCCCGACTCAATCCCTTCGCGGTAGCGGCTGCTACCCGAACACCGGTGAAGGAGCCAGGTCCCTCGCCCACAACAATTCCACTGACCTCTTCACGGCCCACGCCGGCGTCCTCGAGCGTCTCCTCGATCATCGGGATCAATCCGGCGGCATGGCCGGCCTGACGTACCATGACTCCGCGGGCAAGCACGTCGGTGCCCGACGCTACTGCGACGGAGCCGAGGGGACCGGCGGTGTCAAAGGCAAGCACTATCATCCTGATGTCGACACGGACATCGGGAAGCCCGGCAGTTCAGGTGGTCGCCCGACGCGCTGGACCTCGACGTCACGCAGTAGAGGGTGGTCATCAGGCGCATCCAGACTGATCAGCCAGTAATCTGGTGGCATAAGGTCCTCTGCTCTCTCCGGCCACTCGACGAGTACGACATCACCTTCCGTGCCGAGTTGAGACCACCCGAGCTCCCAGACCTCCTCGGAGGACTCAATTCTATAGAGGTCGAGATGAGAGACGACCCCACCGTCTGGGGTCGTGTAGCGCAGCAGGAGGTTGTACGAGGGTGAGGGCATCGGGTCCGCTACCCCAGCGCCGCGACCAATCGCACGAGCGAGCACGGACTTTCCAGCTCCAAGGGATCCTCGGAGCGCGATTACAACAGGCGGATCGACTGTCCTGCCAATCCTTTCGCCCCAGCGTCCCACTTCGATTTCGTCGAGTCTCAGGGGGCCAACTCCGATGGTGGTTCCGTACTTCTGTACGCGTCAGAAAGATAACTCTCCTAGCACTCGCGTCGGCAGCGCTCCTAGGCGTTCTCGTACAAACGCTCACGCGCCATGATCGCCAACACGGCCGGTGACACCATGCCTGCAACGCTTTCTCCCCTGCCAACGCGTCTGCGGACCTCCGTGGACGAAACATCGACCCGGGCCACCGGAATTCGACGTGGACCGCCATCTCCTACGGTCGCAGACAGCCCTTCCCCTTTCCTGTCCATCACCACGATCGTCGCGATTCGCGCGATCTCGTCGGGCTTTCGCCAAGCGTCCAGGGCGCGGTACTGGTCCATCCCGATGATCAGGAACAACTCGGTGTCGGGATGCACCTCGCCACGGAGTTCTCGCAGCGTGTCTAGGGTGAACGATGGTCCGGGCCGGCCGATCTCTAAGTCATGTACGCGAAAAGCTGACTCGCGGTCGACCGCCGCCCGGGCCATCTCAACGCGGACCTCGACATCAGTCAGCGGCTCGTTCGGCTTGAGGGGAGAACGCCGCGCCGGAATCCAGAGGACCTCGTCGAGCGCCAGCGCATCGGCGACTTCTCGGGCGCCCGATACGTGACCCAGATGAGGTGGATCGAACGTCCCGCCGAAAACCCCTACTCGGAGCGGAAGGTCGCCCCTGACTTCAGGAGCCAGGGCCATCCGCTGCCACAGACAAGGCGGCTTCCGAGTCCGGATACTCAAGGAGGAGTTGTTGTTTGGCAGCTTCCGCTAAGTCTTCGTAACCGATGGCGTTGTTCGCCAGATAGATGCCCAGAAGGGCCTGCGGGGCGAAGAGCGATTCCGGATACAGCGTGATCACGAACTCGTAGTACTTGATCGCCGAGTCGTGCATGTTCCGACGGAAGTAGAAGTCCGCGTTTATGTACTCCTTCTCCGCGAGCGTATAACGCAGCTCGTTGGAGATTCCCGCGGCCTCCGCAGCCTGCTCCCGACCAGCGAAGTCGATCACGACGTTGCGGCAGGAGGCCATCGCTTCCTGCGTGTACCCCTGATCCCGCTGAGGGCGCGGCGTCAGAGAAGCCAGCGACTTGCAGATGCCCAGTGCAGCATTCGCGGAACCAAGATTACCCGCATATCGGTCGATGAATCGCGTGTACTCCGCCCGAGCGGTCAGAAAGTCACCACGATCAAAGTGCACATCGCCGAGCATAAGCCGCGCATCGGGGATCCGGTCCCAGTCGCCATGAGCCACGAGGAGGCGGTCGAGCGCGTCAATCGCGTTTCCGTGGTTCTCCTGTTCGAACTCCGTCGCCGCAACCTCAAACAGTTCGTCCGGCGTCACGCCTTCGTAACGATTGCCACCACCGCAGGCAGACAGCGCAATGGACGCGGCTACATAGGCGGCGGCGGGGAGACGGAAGCGGGGGGCTATGAGATTCGACATCAACGAGGACTACACTGCGAAGAGGTACGGGTTTCGGACCGCTCGTTCCTGAAGCGAATAAAAACTAACGGCAGCGGCCATCCCCGAGATGCTCTAGGCCTCGGCCGAAGCGAATTTCATCGAACCGATCCTGCGCCCGATCGATGAGCGAGCCAGCCTGGTCGGCATAGCGCACCTGCGAGTACGCATCCATCGCGGCCTCACATTCATCCATTTCAGCCAGAATCTCACCCTTCTCGAACCAAGCCTGAGCCTGAATGTTGCGGGGCTCCTGGACGGCTACGGTCCGGTTCACCAGACGCAAAGCCTCTTCCAGGTCACGATCCAGCGACTGGCGGACGGCCGGGTCGACGTCACCCCTGCTCAAGGTACGCTCGACCGTGCGTGTCCGGTCGCGAAGCTCACGGGCGAGGTTGAAAGCGCAGGTGCCGATGTACCAGTCGACCTCACCCCGCTCCCAAGGGCGAACCATTTCTCGGAAGCGCTCGAAGAAGACCAGGGCGTTCTCGCAGTCCCCGATCTCGTCATGCGCGACCCCGACCTCGAACACGATCTCCGGAATCGAGTCGGCAGCTTCAGTCATCGCATTCTGATAGAAGGGAAGTGCTCGACCATAGTCGCCGTTCTGGTAGTAGTGACGGGCGAGGGGGAGAGACATATCCCCGACACCGAGCCCCGGACGTAGGCGGAGCGCCGTCTCCACTGCGGTGGCCATGGCGAAACGGTCTTGTGCGTCCTGATTTTGGCGCGCCAATCGCATTAGGTCGGAGACCGCCTGATCAGTCAATCTCGGATCACGGGCTGCTGCGTCCACGTAGTAAGCGCCAGCGTCGTCGACACGATTCATCAGCGTGTAGGTGTGTGCCACCCGTGCAGTGACAACCGGATCGTCCGCACCCTGTCGAATCGCGAGCCGGTATTCCGCAAGCGCCTCATCGTAGTTGCCCTGGGCGAACGCTTCGTCACCACGCCGGATAGCGCTCACATCAATACCGCTAGGCGAACACGCCCAGGCGGTCAAAGAGAGCAGCAGCAGGCAAATCGTTCGTCGAAGAGTCATGACTGATTCAGGAAAGCAAGGATCGGACCGCCGGCACGACCTGAATCCATCAGGATCGAGTCCTTCCCGCCCGAGAACAGAAGTATGGGTCTCTCGAACTGGGCCGCGACTTCCCGCATGAGGAAGATTGATTCGGACTCAAGCTGGTGAACGTGCGAGTTGTGGCTGACAGTCATTTCAGATTGTACGTGCCTTGGCGTCGTGGTGCTCCAGTTCTTCCCTAAAGTATGGCAGGGTCTCGCGAATGCCTGAGCGGAGACCCACGGCTGGTTCCCATCCTAGGAGTTCTCGTGCGATGGTGATATCTGGCTGCCTGACCTTCGGGTCGTCGGTTGGCAGCGGGAGTCGATCGATCGTCGAATCACTACTCGTCTCTTCGAGCACCACCTCCGCGAGTTCCGCGATCGTGAATTCGTTCGGGTTGCCGATGTTCACGGGCTCGGCCCGATTCGAGTTGAACAGGCGGAAGATGCCTTCGACTTCATCTTTCACGTAGCAGAAGGAGCGAGTCTGAGAGCCGTCGCCGTAGATCGTGAGTGGATCTCCCCGTAGCGCCTGCACAATGAAATTCGAAACGACTCGGCCATCTCCAGGACGCATGCGCGGGCCGTACGTATTGAAGATCCTTACGATTCGGGTCTCAAGGCCGTGATACGTGTGGTACGCCATGGTCATGGCCTCAGCGAACCGCTTCGCTTCGTCGTAAACGCCGCGCGGGCCGATCGGGTTCACATTGCCCCAATAGGTTTCCGGCTGAGGGTGCACGAGGGGGTCGCCGTACACCTCAGAGGTCGAGGCGAGGAGGAACCGGGCAGCCTTTGCGTTTGCCAGCCCCAGAGCGTTATGGGTACCGAGACTTCCTGCCTTCAGTGTCTGGATCGGCATCTCCCGATAGTCCACAGGACTCGCCGGCGAAGCGAAGTGAAGGACCCCGTCGAGCTCGTCGTCGATGAACAGTGGTGTTGAAATGTCATGTTCAATGAGCCGAAACGAGCCGAGCGATTCGAGGAAGACCGAGTTGGCTCGGGATCCCGTGATGAAGTTATCGACTCCGATTACTTCGTGACCCGACTCGATGAAGCGCTGGGCCAGATGCGAGCCAAGGAATCCCGCGGCGCCCGTTATCAGCACACGCACGTCACGCCTCCCGGGGCTGCGCGGCTGCGCGGCCAATCGACAAGTACTCGAATCCGCTCTCCGACATGTCGGAAGGGTCATAGAGGTTCCGGCCGTCGATTATGAGAGGCCGAGCCATCGACGCCTTCATCCGATTGAAGTCTGGACTCCGATAGGGGTGCCACTCTGTATGAATCACGAGCGCGTGGGCATCGTCGAGCGCGTCATAGTTCGTATCGACGTATGTGACCCGGTCGCCCAGGTAGCGTCGGGCCTCGGCCATCGCGACGGGATCGTGGGCCACCACGCGTGCTCCACGCGCTAACAAACCCTCAATGGTGACCAGACTCGGGGCCTCTCGCATGTCGTCGGTGTTTGGCTTGAAGGCCAGCCCCCACACAGCGACGGTCTTTCCAGTCAAATCTGCACCTAGTCGGGCGTCCAGCCTGTCGAGTAGCGCGCTCTTTTGGCTCTCATTGATATCTTCGACAGCCTGGAGAATCGAAGCGTCGACATCGAAATCCTCCATGGTCTTTACGAGCGCCTTCACATCTTTGGGGAAGCAGGAGCCCCCATACCCGATCCCGGGGAAGAGAAAGCTCGGCCCGATTCTCGAATCTGAGCCGATTCCCTGTTGCACCGCGGCGACGTCGGCTCCCGTAGCCTCGCAGAGACGGGCGATCGAATTCATGAAGCTGATCCTCGTCGCCAACATCGCATTCGCGGCGTATTTCGTGATCTCCGCGGCGCGCACGTCCATGATCATAACAGAGCCCCCTGTGCGAGCGAACGGAGCGTAGAGATCGCGTAACACCTTAGCGGCATACTCCGAGTCGGCGCCGACCACAACCCGATCCGGCTTCATAAAATCGTCGACGGCCGCACCTTCCTTCAGGAACTCCGGATTAGAGCAGACGTGGACAGGAAGGTCCGTCTCGGCCTTGATCGCCTCCCTCACGAGGTCGGCGGTCCCGACCGGAACGGTGCTCTTGGTGATCACGACCTTTTCGTCCTCCATGGCCTTGCCGATCGTTTTCGCGACGGCCAAGACATGTTGAAGATCCGCGGACCCGTCCTCGCCAGGCGGGGTCCCGACCGCGATGAAGATGACCTGGGATGCACGGACGGCAGCCTCGACATCTGTGGTGAACGCGAGCCGACCGACTGAGAGGTTCCGCTCAATCAGCGGCTTCAGTCCCGGCTCATAGATCGGGACGCCACCTCGGTTCAACATTTCAATCTTCGCGGCGTCAATGTCGGCACACAGCACTTCGTTTCCGGCCTCGGCCAAGCACGCACCTACAACCAACCCGACGTATCCAGAACCAAAGATTCCGACCTTCATCTACTCTTAACCTTTAGAGTGGCCTGGCCAAAGTGGTGACCCAGACATCAAAATAAAATTAAACAAGCAGGGAACACATCTCTATATAAGTGGCCCTATGTCACTGGAATTCTACTTCGCGACTCCCAACTCAAAAAGTTGATCCCGCGCCAACGCAGCTCTTTCGAAATTGAGAGCCTCAGCGGCCTCCGCCATCTCCTGCTCGAGAATCTTCACCAACTCCTCGCGGTTCACTTCGTCCGCATAGGAGGCCTTGGCCTCAGCAACGGCCGAAATCGATGCCGATCTGGCATCCGCCACACGGGTGGCCAACTCGATCTCCTCGATGCTCTTAACAATCGTGGTGGGCGTAATCCCATGCTCTGCATTGTGTGCGATCTGAATTTCCCGCCGGCGATTCGTCTCATCCATACATTCCTGCATCGAGCGGGTGACTCGATCCGCGTAGAGCACGGCCTTGCCCTCCCGATTCCGTGCAGCTCGGCCGATCGTCTGAATCAAGGAGCGGGCATTGCGAAGGAACCCCTCCTTGTCCGCGTCGAGGATCGCGACCAGAGACACCTCGGGAAGGTCGAGTCCTTCGCGCAAAAGGTTGATTCCGACCAGCACGTCAATTTTCCCGAGACGAAGTTGTCGCAAGATCGCCATGCGCTCGATCGTATCAACCTCCGAGTGCATGTATCGCACCCGCACTCCGACAGACTGCAGATACTCGGACAAGTCCTCCGCCATGCGTTTCGTGAGGGTCGTGACGAGCACGCGCTCACCCTTCCGCTCTCGCGTCCGAATTTCGGCGAGCAGGTCATCAACCTGACCCTTCACTGGTCGAATCGAGATCTCCGGGTCGAGGAGTCCGGTAGGACGAATAATCTGCTCGACGACCGCACCTCCGGTCTGCTCGACTTCCCAATCGCCAGGTGTGGCGGAGAGATAAATCGCCTGGGGGATCACGTCGACCCACTCATCGAACTTGAGCGGGCGGTTATCCAGAGCAGACGGGAGCCGAAACCCGTGCTCGATCAAGGTCGTCTTCCTGGAGCGATCTCCCTTGTACATGCCGTGGATCTGCGGAATGGACGCGTGAGACTCGTCGACGACGGTGAGAAAGTCCGCCGGGAAGTAGTCGATCAGGCAAGACGGACGGTCACCCGTGCGGCGACCACTGGTATAAAGCGAATAGTTCTCGATGCCAGGACAGGTCCCGATTTCCAGCATCATCTCGATGTCGAAATGGGTTCGCTGCTCGAGTCTCTGCGCTTCGAGCAACTGCTCGTTGGTCCTGAATACGGTGAGCTGGTCTTTGAGTTCGTCGCGTATCTCCGGCACCATGCTTTCGATCGTGGAGCGGCGGGTCACATAGTGACTCGCCGGATAGATAGCAGTCCGATCGAGAGCCGCGATCACTTCCCCAGTCAGTGGATCAAAACGACTGATGCGCTCGACCTCGTCGCCCCACAACTCGATGCGAATCGCCTGCTCATCGTATGCAGGATAGACCTCGACGGTGTCGCCTCTTACTCGGAAGGTTCCGCGTTCGAAGAGGTAATCGTTCCGCTTGTAATGGATGTTCACGAGCCCCTGAAGGATCTGCTTCCTCGGATGCTCACCTCCAACGTCGATGTGGAGCATGAGCCCTCGGTAATCCGCCGGATTACCGAGACCGAAGATGCACGAGACCGAAGCGACGACGATCACGTCCTTCCGCTCCATCAATGACGATGTGGCCCTCAGGCGCAGACGCTCGATATCCTCATTGATTGAGGCATCCTTCTCGATATACGTGTCCGTCGAGGCCACGTACGCTTCTGGCTGATAGTAGTCGTAGTAGGAGATGAAGTACTCGACCGCATTGTGCGGAAAGAGTGCCTTCAGTTCGCCATACAGCTGCGCCGCGAGCGTCTTGTTGTGCGACATCACCAGGGTAGGCAAGCCCTGATTCGCGATCACGTGCGCGATGGCGAACGTCTTCCCAGTGCCCGTCGCACCTAGAAGAACCTGCTTGGGGTCGCCTCGTTTCAATCCGGCGGTGAGTTCTGCAATCGCAGCCGGCTGATCCCCTGCTGGTTGGTAAGGGGAGACGAGCTGGAAGTCAGACACGGGCAGCCATCAGTGTAAGCTCCATCGTGCCGACGCCTGGATATTGAAGTTGTTCACATTCGGACCATAGAAGTAGCGGTTCAGCTGCCGCGTATATGTGAGCCCGGCGCCGATCTCCAACTCTCGCACAAACCAGGTCGCACTCGAGCCGATGTCGATAGACACATCATGATTGTCGAAGCTCACGTCGTTCCGCTCGGCCCAGGCATAGTAGGCGTCATTGTCGGTCACACGCCGCTGCAGAAAGAGGCCCGTGCGCCCCCAAGCCGCATAAAGGTCAGCTCCCAGAAACTGCTGGATGCCTCCGGGACCGACCGCAGCACCAACGCCTTGGCCCCCGTGCGTATAGCCCTGCGTGACGAGATGGTGAGCGTAGTAGACCGGACTCGCCCTGAGTCGAAACGTCGCTTCGCGCTCGAGGTGTGTGAGCTCGCCCCGAAACGATACCCGGCGGTCGCCAGGGATCGCGATAGCTTTCTGGAACCCAAGGGTGTAGCCCTGAGAATGTTCAGGTTCGAGCAAGATGTCGTAGAAGTTCAGCGGATGATCGTTGCGAGCCCACTCTCCGTAGACCTCAAACCCGCTCGCCGGAAAAACCCACCGAGCGAACAGGGAAACGAGCTGATCCCGCTCATCGTTACCCGTGGGGTTCTCGGGACTCTCGAGGTCCTCCTTCTCGATGCCCTGAAGGACAAGGAAGAGGTCGGATAGCGGGAGACCGTCCTCTGGCACCCATCCATAAAAGACCCTCGTGAACCCAATGGAGAGCCCCTGCAAGAAGCTCGGCGAATATGCGACGACGAGGCCCGTCAAGTATCGATCATCGATCTCGACGGAAGGATCGAAGTAGTCAGACTGTTTCATCCTCCCCCAAATCCAATTCGCCTCGACGGTCCCGATTCCAATGCTCCGTGGCCCTCGCGTTCCGAGGAAGGCGTGGGGAAGGCCACCAGCGTTATTGCTCATGAGGATCGCGCTGTTGATTCCCGGACCCCACCAGAGATTTCGAGTACTGAATCCCCCCGTAGCGCCGTAACCGCTGACCCGAACCTCTGATTGGCCGGGGTCCAGCGTCCAGAATGACTCAGGGCCAAACCGTTGTGGGAGATCGATCCGCCTCCACGGGTAAGCGTAGTCGGGCATACCCGCGACCTCTACCGTGGCCAAGTCGAAAGCTCGGTTCTGAGCGAATACGATAGTAGGCTTCGCTGTGACCCGCAGGCCGCGCCACGAAAGCGTCGTACCAAGATCCAACGCCGCGGTCACTCCCCTTCCTTGCCAGACGACTCCGTCGTTCGCCCCAACCGGATGGCCCGTGTTCACGAAGCTCCTGAGCCGAGCTTCAAGTGGGGTGATTTCCACGCCAGAGGAAGCGAACAGGGGTTCCAGCACAAATGGGTTGGCCCATGGGCCGGCTCCGGCTCCATCGATCGCCTCATCCTCTCTCGACACAAGCGGGCGCAGCGAGAATGAGTTGAGGGCCGCATCTCCGGTCAGCTGCCAGAGGCGTAGAAGCGCTTCACGGGAATCCCCCACATCCAGGGACTGTGCCGCCCCTCCGTGCGGTGCTCCAACTATGAGAGACAGAGCAACGACGATGGCGAGCCGATTCGAGTTCATCCGGCGGTTACCCGATCCACCACGCCAGCACCGCTCGCTGGACCTGTTCATAGGTCTCCGGTAGTCCGATATCGAGGAAGAATCCGTCGCTGCGATGCCCTCTGACCCGGCCGACTGCGACGAGTTCCGGCGGGAGGTCAGTTTTAAGAAATGCGTCTCCGCTCAGAGTGTAAAATCTTTATCGAGTTGATCTAAAAACAGGGCCAGCGCGCGCCCTGTGCCAAGCGGTGATTCCAGTGATGAGCGCTGTGGTCACACGTTAAGCCCAGCCAAGGTCTTCCTCATCTAAATGCTCCCGACGTTCCACATCGAGTACCCCCTCCACTCGTCCAATTGAGCGCCGGACCTTCTCCAAGTGAGAGAGATCTCGCACTTCGACTACGAACTCCCCATTCATCCCACCTTCGGTAGTGCGCATGTCGGCGTGAGAAATGTCGGTCCCAGTCGTGGTGATCGCCTTGGCGACATCGGAAAGTAATCCTCTACGATCCGAGCCGCGTATGAACAACTTCACAAAGAATCGATCCCCCTTCTCTGCAGCCCACTCGATCTCGATACGGCGTTCTGGATCTCGAGAAAGTACCAGCACATTGGGACAGTCCTGTCGGTGGATGGATACTCCTCGACCACGCGTTACGTGTCCGAGAACCGGATCCCCAGGCACCGGCTGACAGCAGCGCGAGTACCTGACCATCATATTATCCATGCCCTGAATCCGAATCCCTCGTCCGGAAATTCGTAGCCGAGCCGCGAGCTTGGATAGAGCCGACGGCTGGCGCTGCGCAACCTCGACTGGATCGTGGTCTGGATGATACTGCTTGATCACCGCAGTCGGGCCGACATCTCCCCGACCCAGCGCCGCGCACACCTGCTCCATACCCGGATAGCCCAGCGCGATGGCCGCTTCGAGTCGGTCTTGTGGGTCAGCAGGCAGCCTCCGGCCGGCCTTCTTTAGCTCCCGCTCAAGGAGATCCTTACCCAGCTTGAGGGCCGAGTCAAACTCCTCTTTTCGAATCCAACCACGAATACTCTGCCTGGCTCGCGAGGTCTTTACGAAGGCGAGCCAATCGCGACTGGGGCGCTGCTTGGAGTTCGTCAGGATCTCGATCGCATCCCCGTTCTTGAGTTCCCGGGATAGCGGGGCGACACGACCGTTCACCTTCGCACCCGCACAGTGATACCCGACCTCGGTATGCACCGAAAAGGCGAAGTCGATCGGCGTAGCCCCTATGGGGAGCGACTTGATATCGCCATCTGGAGTGAAGACGAACATCTCGCCCCGGAAGAGATCCATCCGGAGGAACTCCATGAACTCCTCCGGCTCTGCCGTGTCCTGTTGCCACTCGAGAACCTGTCGGAACCAGGTGAGCGCATCGTCAACCTCGTCCTCACCCCGAGAGGTCCCATCGGCCTCTTTATAGCGCCAGTGCGACGCGATCCCGAACTCCGAAGTCCGATGCATCTCTTCGGTGCGGATCTGGATCTCATATCGGCGAGAGCCTGGGCCAAACACCGTCGTGTGGAGCGACCGGTACATGTTCGACTTCGGGGTCGCGACGTAGTCATGAAACCGTTCCGGAATCGGTGTCCACTTGCTGTGGATCACGCCTAGGGCGGCATAGCAATCTTGAAGGGATCCCGTCAACACCCGCATCGCCATCAGATCATAGATCTCATCGTACGGCCGACCCTGTGTCAGGATTTTCCGATGAATCGACCAGAGATGCTTCGGCCGGCCGCTTACCTCGGCCTTGATTCCCGCCTCGACGAGAGCCTCCTCAAGAGGACGCTGCATCTCGAGGATTTCTCTCTCTCGGACCTTTCGGCGCTTTCGGATCTGTTTTCCAAGTGCCCGATACTCATCCGGTTCAAGAAACTTGAAAGCCAAGTCCTCGAGTTCCCAGCGGATCCCCGCCATGCCGAGACGGTGCGCGAGAGGTGCGTAGATCTCCCTCGTTTCTAGCGCGATCCGGTGGCGCTTGTCCTCACTGAGGTGCTCAAGCGTCCGCATGTTGTGGAGACGATCAGCCAGCTTCACGATAATCACGCGCGCGTCACCCGCCATCGAGAGAAGCATCTTTCGATAGTTCTCGACCTGCCGCTCGGTGGCCGAGCGGAACTGGACCTTGCCGAGCTTCGTGACGCCATCGACGATCGCCGCGACCTGGGAGCCGAATTGCCCCTCAACGTCTCCTAGAGAGATCGCGGTGTCTTCGATCGTGTCGTGAATCAGGCCTGCGACGATCGTGTCGGTGTCGAGGCGCAGCTGCGCGAGGATGGTAGCGACTTCGATCGTGTGTGTGACGTATTTCTCACCGGACGCTCTGGTTTGGCCGGTGTGTGCAGCGACTGCGAGGTCGTGGGCGCGTTGGATCGCGTCTACGTCTAGGCGTTCGGCGTAGGCTTCGAGAGCCCGGGCTAGGGGGCCGGGGAGGTTGGGGATGGTTGGGGTGGTATTGGGAGCCATGACGGGAAAGTAGCCGGCTGACCGGAGGGAGCGAAGAGCGCCGGTGCCGTAGGCTCGCTCCAAGTGGGTTGAGTGTGTCAACCGAACTGTTAGCACCTCTTTATTCTTCCCCTGCCCCACTCGTACCCGCAACTCAGGACGCGCAGAACACTGCTAGGCAGCTAGGTGTGGCTGGGTGC